>JADFLK010000169.1 GCA_022564455.1 Bacteroidota bacterium | reverse complement strand
CTTCGAGATCGCTTGCGAACGCATCGGAAAGCTCCAAGATTGCTACAGCTTCGTTCTGCCCAAGCGTAACACGCTTAACACAAGACCACCGTTCGCCAACAGAGAGAAAATCCATCTGCTGTCTACGCGGATGCGCCTCGTCATACCACTCATCTCCTTCCACACACCGCGCCAGAACCTGCTTCACATCCAACTGAGGGCCGTCTAGTTTGAGAGCAACACCGGAGCCGACGGCGTGCTCTACCCAAGAACCGCCTTGCTCGCTTGCCACCTTGAACGTATACCCTTTCTCGTCAGGGATCAACAAAATTCGGAACGAGGTCGGCTGTCGATCCTGGACGGTCAACGCCGACAAAAATGTCACATTGGACAACTCAACTGCGCTTCCACCCTCTACCGTCTCCTTCAGTGCCGTATAGGCCAATTCGAGAAAAGCGGTTCCGGGAAGAAGGGCCTGCCCAGATACCAGGCGATGTTCATCCACCACCCAGTGGCAATCCGTTTGAAGTTCTCCTGCAAAAAGGCGTTCGCCAGAATCCAATGTAGCCATTTTGCTCAGCAGCCCATGCACCACCGGCTCGGTACATTCCACATCGAAGCGGACATCCTGGTGCGTTTCTTCTAACTGCGCGGCCATTCCAACATCTCGCCAGATCCCCCAGTTGACGGCTACCGCACGGACCGGACCGTTTGCCCTCATATGCGCGGCAAACGAGTTCATGAACGCATTTGCGGCTGCGTAATCTATCTGTCCCGCAAGGCCAAGGACAGCACTTGTAGAGGAAAAGAGGACAACAAAATCGGGCGGATCAGCCCTCAAGACTTCGTCGATCACTCTTGAGCCATTCACCTTCGGCGCCAACACATGCGAGATGTCCTCTGCCGATTTTAGCAACAGAGGTCTATCTGCCAGTACGCCTGCCGTGTGGAAAACGCCGTCCAAATGTCCGAATCTCGTTCGTATCTTGGCAACAGCATCAGTCATTTGGGACTGATCGGCCACATCTGCCTGCAGAGAAACAACATCGACCCCTCTCTCCTCCAGTTCGCGGACGATTCGTGCTGCTTTGGGGGACAAGGGCGAGCGTCCCAGAAGCGCCAGGCGGACAGGACCCAGGGAAGCCAAATGGCGCGCAAGTGATAAGCCAATGCCCCCGAACCCCCCCGTGATTAGATAGGCGCCGTTTTCTTTGATGGCCGTATGGGGTGCAGAAGCTTCGTTGAAGCGAATAGATTCGTAGTGAAGACCATACAGCTGTTCATTTCGGAGAGCCTCGATACCAACATCCTCACCTCCTGACGTGCGGATGGCTTCTACAATGGCCTCTGCCGTCACACCGGTTTCCACGTCGATGAAGTGGGTACGGACGTTCGGAAACTCCCTCGGCACAACGCGGACGGGACCAAGCAAAAGTGCGCCACTCGGATTTAAGACCGAGTCGCCATCCAGAACGGCTTGGGAATCGTGTGTAACCAGATTTAATTCGAGGGAGATCTCGGGATCAACGGCCCCAAGTACTCGCATCAGGTTGAGAACGGCGTAAAAGGTGTTTGTCTCATCGGCGGCCCGCTGTCCGAACTCAAGAAACAGGACGTGCTCCGGAAGTCCGAGGCTGTGTTCAAGAGAGAAAATCAACTGCTCGAAATCATCCAATACGTTGGCTCGAACGCACACAACTCGTTCATCCACCCTATTGATGGTTGCGCCGATCTCCACCGTCGCGACTTCGGCGCCCTCAGTACGAAGAGCGTCGATTACTGCCGTCGCTCTTGCCTCGCCGTCGTGAACGATGAGCCAACGACCGGAAACTGGCTTTCCGGCGAATCGTTCGATAGGCTTCCAAACCGGAACCTCGAACCATTCGGCCACATCGTTCCTACGCTCAACTGGCGTTTCATCAGACTCTGAGGATGCTCCCTCGGAGAACACCACGTTCCCTGGTTCAATCCAGTACCGCCGGTGCTCGAAAGGATATGTAGGCAACGGAATACGACGCCGTTTTTCCTCGCCATAGTAGGCCTTCCAGTCCACATCTATACCGTGCGACCAGGCCTGCCCAAGCGCATTGAGGAGCACTTGCTGGTCGTTGGACGACTCGTGCGGATGACGCATCGTCGATATCACAGGCTGCGTCGGCTTGCGCAAGGCATGCTGGCGTGCAAGGGATGAGAGTGCCCGGCCTGGACCGATTTCGACCAGCACCCGATTCGGCTCGTCGAGAAGCGTCTTGAGACCATCGTCAAAACGAACGGTCATACGCACATTCTTCGCCCAGTGCTCAGGGCTAACGGCTTCTTCGGCCGTCAGCCACGTCCCACTCAGGTTGGACGCGAATCGCACACTCGGGGGATGAAGCCTGAGACTGCTGACAAACCGACAGTATGGCTCAAGCATTTCCTCGACCATCGACGAGTGGGCTGCTACCCTGATTTTCACCCGTGCCGTATCAACATCGCCGGCTTCCAAACGAGCCTCGAGGTCATCGAGGGCGCCTACCGGCCCGGACACGACGCAAAGCTCGGTTCCGTTTACGGCCGCGATGCCAAGGTCATCGTTCAGATAGCCAAGGAGTTGGTCCTCCGCCAGAGCAACGCTTAGCATCCCTCCTTTCGGAAGATCTTCGAACAAACGGCCACGAAGAGCCACGAGCCGTAGCGCATCCTCGAGCCCGATCACGCCGGAGATGCACGCTGCAGCGTATTCGCCTACGCTGTGACCAATGACCGCATCCGGCACTATCCCCCAGTGGCCGAGCTGGCGCGCCAAAGCCATTTGTGTGACAAAGAGGGCTGGAAGCCCAATCGAAGGACGCTCCATTTCCCGAACCGCGCTCTCAGCGTGGTCAGGAAAAAGAACAGAATGGAGGTCGAGATCCTCTCGGTCGCGGAGAATCTCCAATCCTTCGTCGACAACCCCGCGATACACCGGCTCCGAATCGTACAGATCGGATCCCATGCCCGGATGCTGCGCGCCTCCACCGGCAAACATGAACGCGACCTGGGCACCCTCGGGCGGAGCAATTCCGCCACTAACGGTGCTTGGATCGCGAAGAGCGTCACCCAACGACTCATGTGCTGCCACTACGGCAAACCGGCGGTGTGCGAATGGTTTCCGCCCAACGTGCAGCGTGTAGGCAACATCGGCAGATTGAAGATCGGGGTTCGCCTGCGCGCAGTCAGCCAATCGTTTGATAGCATGTTGTACGGCCGTCTCGGTCCTCGCCGAGATACAGACAAGCTGGTACGGCCGCGATGATCCTGACAATGCCGGCGTCGGAGCTTCCTCCAGAACAACGTGAGCGTTTGTTCCTCCGACACCGAGCGATGACACCCCGGCGCGACGTGGAAGCCCTTCGGTGGATTTCCAGGGCATCGCACGATCGACAACAAAAAACGGGCTCGTTTCGATCTCGAGGCCCGGATTCGGAGCCTTGAAGTGCAGGGTCGGCGGGATCTGACGGTGCTTGAGCGCCTGGATCGTTTTGATCAGTCCAGCCACGCCTGCAGCCGTATCCAGATGGCCGATATTGCTTTTTACGGAGCCGAGCCCACAGTATCCAACATCATCCGACGTATTGCGGTGCACCTGCGTGAGCGCAGCCACCTCGATTGGATCGCCAACCGGCGTACCCGTCCCGTGCGCCTCGACATATGAGATGTCTCTTGGTTTTACCCCCGCAACGGACAACGCCTCTGCAATGACAGCGGCCTGTCCGTCAACACTGGGCGCCATGTAGCCTACCTTCCTTCGGCCATCGTTATTAACGGCTGACCCAAGCAACACACCGTGCACGGTGTCGCTGTCTTCAATGGCTTCTGACATGCGCTTGAGAACCACCAAGCCGACCCCGCTTCCAAATATTGTCCCTTTCGATTCAGCGTCAAACGAGCGGCAGTGCCCGTCTGGCGACATGATTTCGCCGGGCAGAAAGAGATACCCCTTCTCCTGGTCAAGATTGATGGTGACGCCACCGGCCAAGGCCATGTCGCACTCACCTGTCAGCAGGCTTTGGATAGCCATGTGAACGGCCACCAATGAAGTTGAACACGCTGTCTGGACATTCACGCTCGGCCCTTTCAGATCTAGCTCGTACGAGACGCGTGTGGTCAGAAAATCCTTGTCGTTGCCTGTATGACGAACAAGGAATTCACCCGAGGAGGCCATCAAATCCGGATTCGAAAGCAGGTTGTACATCATGTATCCGTTCATCCCGCATCCTCCATACACACCGATCGCGCAGTCTACCTGGCCGGGATCATACCCAGCGTGCTCGAGGGCCTCCCACGCGCATTCCAGGAAAATCCGATGCTGTGGATCCATGATCGAAGCATCGCGCGGGCTGAAACCGAAGAACCCGGCATCAAACTGGTCAATGTCGTCGAGCACGACGCCCGAGCTGACATAGTTCGGGTTGGCGAGGAGATCATCCGAAACACCTCGAGCTCGCAAGTCCTCCTCTGCAAACGGGCGAACCGACTCTACACCGTGGAGGAGATTATGCCAGAACGTATCTACGTCCGGCGCATCAGGAAATCTGCAGGCCATGCCCACGACGGCGATTTCCGTTCCGACCAGATTATCGGACGCCGTGGGAAGATCCCCGCTCCTATGTTTTTTCGACTCCACCATCGGCTCCACGTTTCAAGGAATCATTAAGATGTGGGACGCGCCCTTCTTCGCAATAAAGCGGCACGACGGGCACCCCTGTCTGCTCCCTCGTTGACGGTGTCTGACCGCTCCTCTTCTCCGCTCTCGTTCAGATGCTCGGCAAGCGCCCGAACAGTAGGGAATCGGAACAGATCGACGATGCGCACATCGTGACCATGCGCTTCGCGGAGTCGGACTTGTACCTGCATGGCCAGTAGTGAATGCCCACCAAGGTCGAAAAAGTTGCTCTCCGGGTGCATATCGTGAACGCCCAAGACATCCTCCCAAACCGCGAGCAGTTGCTTTTCGATTACGGTATGAGTGACAGGCTCACCATTCGTCGGAAGAGGGATAACCGTTTGGGACTGTCTGGGTTCAGGAAGTGCCTTCCGATCCAGCTTCCGATTTGGGGTCATTGGGAACGCATCCAATGCCACGAAGTCGGTTGGAACCATGTAATCGGGGAGGCTCTCGCTGAGAAAGGCGCGTAATTCCTCCCGGCTAGGGACGCGGCCATTTTGGGGTGTGCAGTATCCAACGAGGCGATGGTTGCCCGGCGAATCTTCCCGAACCAGGACGGCGGCCTCGTGCACGTCCGGGTGTTTGCCTAGAGCAACCTCGATCTCTCCCAGTTCGACTCGGAATCCTCTCAGCTTGACCTGCGAGTCCGTGCGACCCAGGAACTCGAGCACACCATCCGACCGGTATTGAACAAGATCGCCGGTGCGGTAGATCCGATCGCCACTACAGAACGGATCTTCTGCAAAGCGCTCCGCAGTCAACTCAGGCCGTTTATGATATCCCCGAGCTACGCCCGCTCCACCGATCCAAAGCTCACCCGGAACGCCGATCGGAACTGGCTGTACGTTCTCGT
>JADFLK010000168.1 GCA_022564455.1 Bacteroidota bacterium | reverse complement strand
CAGGTCCATCCACATGGCATCAAAGAGCAGGTCATACCAGAGGAAGCCGATAAAGAAGCCAGCAACGGTGGCAGCGGCGATGGCCAGCCAGTTCACTTTGAAGAGCTCCGAGAACGGATGCATGGGAGGCGTGATGGGGTGGGAGATGTGCTGAGTTTAGCGCATCAGATTGAATATCCCATGTTTCCCATGAGGACTCCGACCAGCCTCATGCAAAGTTTTCGGCTTCTTCGTGTACCGCAAACCACAAAGTCGCCGATGCAGGAGGAGCCCCAGTGAGCGCCTCCCAGCACGTCATGTAGGCTTCCAGTTGCGGTTGATAGTGCCGCTGAAGCTGCTCCTTGTGGGCCTCGCTCGTGATGCGGTCGCTTTTGAAATCCACCAGATGCCATCCGTCGGAGTCGAGGTAGGCGAGGTCGATGCGGCCAGTGACGACATCCCCGTCATTTTGGGGGTCGGGGGCCGTGAACGGTACTTCCGTACGGACATCCTCGGCCGTCATCAGGGATGACCAGAGCGTGCTCGCTCGAAGATGCCGCACGGCCTCCAGCGCATTGCGCAGCATTCCAGGCTCGACGTTGTGATTGAGGAGTTGCTGCCGGGCGAAGCGTTGCGTGATCTCTTCGTCGTAGGTGAGATCTCGCTGGGTAATTGTCCATTCAAACAGCGCATGCACCGCGTTCCCAAACCCCACGCCGTGCCCTCCAGAAACGACCCGAAGCCGCTCGTCGCCGTGCAATTGCGAGGGCCGGCGGACGGTGTAGGTAGGCTCGGTATCGAATGCATCGACTGCATTAAAGGGCCGTGCAAACGCCACTGGGTCGATCTCATCGGCCGCAGGCTCGCTGAAAGCTGGAGGCTGCTCAAGTTCGGGGATGACCTCCAGGGCCGGTTCGAGCGCACCCCAGATCGACCGCGGGTCGTCGGACTTGGGCTCGTAACGAGAGACGACCAGCAAGCGTTCGGCGCGGGTGCAGGCTACGTAGAGAAGCCGGTGGGCCTCCGCCTCGGCGAAGCGGCGCTCCTCGTTCTCGAACGTGGCCGCGTCTTCTTCGTGAGAGGACCAATTCTGCGGAGCCGCGACCACCTTGCGGCCCTTCCCGAACCCTTTCAGATAGGGGAGCACCACCGTGGGCTCGCCGTCCTCGGTCCGGAACACGTGCGCGCTCACCGTTCGGTTGGGCGAGCGCTCGAACGGATCAGCCAGGAAAACACACGGCGCCTGGAGGCCCTTGGCCTGGTGCACGGTCATGATGCGGACGGCGCTCGACGAGCCGCTTTCCAGCGAGCCCTCATCCATCGTCTGCTCGCCCGCCTCGTAGCGGTGCAGTTCGTCCAGCACGTCGATCCAGTGGAGGCCGTCGGTTTCGAGGCTGCGCACCAGCGCGAGCAGCTTCAGCAGGCTTCCGGCGCGCGTCGTTCCGCCTTCCGCCTGCGCCGCCGTAGCAAGCAGGCCACTCGATTCAAGGATGCGGCCGAGCGCAACGGACGGGGGAAGCGCATAGAGCCATTCTCTGGCTTGTTCGAGGAGCGTCCAGGCCTGCGCAAACGCAGCACGATCCTCCTCGGCCAACGCGCCAGGAGGCTCATCAGGAGGAGATCCGGTCAGTGCGGCTCCGGTTCGCGTGTAGCGGAAAAGCCCAGCGTGCGAGATCCCGCAGAACGGGCCGGTCAGAAACGCGAGCCGCGCGGGGCCGTCGTTGGGGTTCAGGATGGTTTCTAGCAGGCGAATCACCGCCTTCACCTCCGCGAGTTTGCCAAGCCCTTTCGAGCCCGTGATGGCGTACGGAATCCCCCGGGCCTCCAGTGCGGAAGCGTACACGTGCAACCGTTTGCTTACCCGCGTGAGCACGAGGAAATCGCCTGCGGCTGCCCCTTTCGAGCACGCATACCGGATGTACTCTGCAATGCGCACCGCCTCTGCTTCCGCTATCGGCGTAGCAAAATCGCCCGATACCTTTTCAACCGACAGCTTTCTCAAACGAGCCGAATTCGGGCGCTTGTCCACCTTGAACGCGCGGAGCAATTCGTAGGGAGGCTGTCGGTTCGTGCCGCCTTCCTTGTCGCGGTCGTCGTTGAAAACCGGTGCCAGAGCGTCGTTGATCCAGTCGCAGATTGCGCTTTCCGAGCGGAAGTTGGTGGATAGCCGGAGCGGCTCATCGTCCGGGTGCAAGCGTTCGCAGACCTCGCGGAATACCTGAATGTCGGCGCGGCGGAAGCGGTAAATCGACTGCTTGTCATCCCCCACAACGAACAGGCTGCCTGGGCGTGGGCGGGCTCGCCGCCAGTCGATGGCGCCACGCTCGTTGGCGAGGTCTTCGTTCTCGGCGGTGAGGAGGAAGAGCACCTCGGCCTGCACCGGGTCGGTGTCCTGAAACTCGTCCACGAGCAGGAAACGGTACCGTTCGCCCAACCGCCGGCGGGCCTTCTGTCCTACGTCCGGGTCTCGCAGCAACTCGGCCGTGCGGAGCAGCAAATCCTGCTGGGCGAGCTTCCCCTGGCGTTTTCTGAAGTCCGCATACTCCGTGACGGCAGGCGAACAGAACGCATGGAGCTTCTCGTAAATGAAGGCCTTCCATTGCTCCAGAACAGGCAAGACGACTTCCTGTCTGAGTTTTGGGGCGTGCTCGTGCGCCAGTGCTTTTGCGTCGTCTCGTTGCAGGATGGTGCTCTCGGCAAACCACCGGTTTTGAGTTACGCCTACGGCCGCCTTCGACTCAAACAGACTGAGAAATCGAATATGTCCAAGTGGAGAGTTTAGGCCTGCGGCCGACATGCGGGCTTGCGCGCGGTCGAGCGTTGTCTGCAATCCATCACGTGTCCCAAGAGGTGGATCAGGCCGCTTCGCCTGCCATGCGTCTACAAAGGCAGCGACGTTCTCGACGGCAGCGGCCAGGTCGGGTTGAGAGGCGTCGGGGGCATACACCTCCAGGTTTTCCACCTTGCACAACTCGCCGAAGAAATCTTCCAGGTCGGTCGGCTCCATCCCGATGCGCTCCAACTCCACCAGTGCGGATTCATTGGTGTGGAGTTGGGAGGCCACGTAGCGACGCCAGAAGGTTTTTCTGAGCTGTTCTTCCAGCCAGTTGTCCACGACCGCGAACGCCGGGGGCAGCCCGGCTGCCGATGCCTCGGCAGGCGCTGACCGAAGCAACTCCTGGCAAAACGAGTGGATGGTGGCGATGAAGCACCGATCGATGTGGCGGAGGGCTTCATCCACGCGATTTCGTTCCGTGTTCAGGCGGTGCAGCACATCGGCGGAGTGCTGCGCTGTGAGTTCTGTGGAGAGGTCGTCTCGTAGGTTTTGGAGTTCCGAGGCGAAGCGGGCGCGCATCTCCCCTGCCGCTTTTCGGGTGAAAGTGATGGCGGCGATCTGCTCCAGCGGCGTGCCTGCGAGGACGTGCGCCAACAACCGGCCGACCAGCGCCGAGGTCTTCCCCGAGCCCGCCCCGGCGACGATGGCCATGTTGCGCTGCAGGTCGGCGGTGACACCCCGCTCGATATCGTAGCCCCCGATCAGGTTGCGTGCTTCCTGATCGGGCGGCGTACGGTCCGCAGGCGGCGGACGGAGATGGGATCGACGCTCAGCCACGCTTCTTCAAGAGTCTGTTGAAATAGCTGCTCTGTCGCCGAGACGTGCGGATATCGGTCGAGATCAAGGCGCGAGATCGCAGTCGAATCGGTGATTCGGCCCCGCAGTACTGCGGGGCAACGCAGAGATCGACCGAAAGTCCCGCCGTATGGCGGGAAGGCAGGATGACGTATTTCAACAGCCTCATAGGTAATTCCATTTCTCCAGGACATCCGATGCCGGATGCTCAGCATCTTCCCTGGCTGCCGTGGCCGCGGCAGCGATGACCTTCTTACGCTCCGCATAGGGCCCACACGCCTCCCGGTAGTCGCAGTACGTGCAGTTTTCGGCGTTCGGAGCCTGCACAAAAAAGCCGGCCGGGGGGAGGACGGAGAGGTCGTTGATAACCCCGGCCAGGCGCTCCGCAGAAGCCACGGGGTATTCCTCGCGGTAACCGTTTTCCCTGACGGTCGGGAAGGAAAAGCCCGTCTTCGCAACGTCCCACCCGAAGGCCTCACGGAGTGCATGCGCATACAGATGGGGCTGGATGAGACGCCCCTCGTCCAGCGGATCGCTCTTGTCCACAAACTTTTTCGAGCTGCCCGTCTTGTAATCCCAAACCGCAAAGCGGCCGGCATCCTTTCCATCAAGCGCCCGGTCCACCCGGTCCACGTAGCCTTTCACACGTATGGGCGGGAGGCCGGGCAAGTCCAGAGTGAGAGGGCCGGTGTGGTCTTCCGGATAGCCCGGCGGGTGCTCATGCCGCCTATCGGGCTCGTTTCCAAACCCGAGCTCGAAGGCCACGGGCTCGTACCCTTCCTGCGCCAGTTCGGTTTGGAAAAAGATCCCAATTGCCTCCCAGAGTCGGTTTCTGGTCTTTCTGCCGACGGCGGAATCCGGTGGCGGATAGGTGGCTTCTCGCTCGGCGAGCACCTCCTCAAAGACGCGTTGGAGCGTGTCCTCATCTGCTGCCGTCGGACGCTGCCCAGGCGAAAGGCTCTCCATAAAGCGCCGAAATATTTGGTGGAGCACATCGCCGCGTTGAAGTGCATCGAGCCATTCATCCTCGTCGGGCGGCTCCTCAGCAGGCTTGAGGCCAAGCACGTACCGCAGAAAGTACTTGTGAGGGCAGGTGGCGAGTGTCTGGAGGCGCGTGG
Source organism: Bacteroidota bacterium (assembly GCA_022564455.1). Next base: position 805 of record JADFLK010000168.1, on the reverse strand, counting down.
CCGAGAGGGCGTCCTCCCCAAACAGGTTCAGGCTTTCTAGATCCCCGTGGTGGATGGCTCCCGGCTCTCCGATCCATCCGTCGTGTTCGGTAAGGATTTCGGGATTGTCTTTTTGCCGCCGCGATTCCAATCCCTGGGCGGCGCCAGGAAACTGCTCGGCCAGCAGACGGCGCGCTGCTTCGTTGGGGCGAGGTTCGGCGGCGGACCTGCCCAGTAAGATCGCGTACTCGGTACCGTCGATGGCACCGGCGGAAGCCAGGCGATTGGTGCCGTGTGCGATGCGGAAAATCGGAGTCTCCTGTTTGAGGTCGCCTTTCGCCCGCCAGCGTGCACGCAAGAACAATGGCGACGGCTCCAGCGGATCATCGGCTACCGGATCAAGAACCGGATGCGACAGGGTGACCGATTCCGACGCCCGGGCCAGCGCCCGGACGGCCAGCCAGAGGTTGAGATCGGCGGGATGGCCGGAAGGAAGCGTACTTCCGCCGAGGGCCGCCCGGTCCGCCGCCGACTCGTCGCCGGCGTCGGCTTGTTGCGGGACGAACGGTTCCGCGACGGGGTTCGCAGAAAGTGCATCCGCGTGCAACCCGACCACAAAAAGGTGCTTCCGGCCGCTGAAGCCGGCGTTCTCCAGCGGAACCACGTGCAAATGGCCGGGCTTGGGGGCCTCAGCACGGCCGAAGCCGCCCAGCAACGCCTTGCTCAGGAGCATGGCGGCGCGCGAAAGCGGAAGCTCCAGATCCAGCGGCGTCTCGCACATCCCATCGAGGTGGCGGACAAGCTGGAGGTACGCGAACTCTTCGTC
>JADFLK010000167.1 GCA_022564455.1 Bacteroidota bacterium | reverse complement strand
TTCCTGCCCGCTTCGCGCCCCGGCTCATGTCGCCGTACCCTAACGAACGGCTCGGCCTCTTCGCGGACACTCCCCTCGGGGCTAGCACCCCGAGTTCCGCGTCGTGAGCCCCTTGTCCGTTACAGGACATTGGTTTCAGGTGGAGGCCGATTCGAGCATGGCACGCTCACGTATGTCCGCTGTATCATGAGGAGTGTTCCCTGAGGGAGGCCCCCGTGACAATTGATCAGCTAGAGAGCGAAGTCCTGAAGTTGCCGGAACGGGATCGCGCGCGGCTGGTTCAGCGACTCCTCGCGAGCCTCGACGCAGACGTTTCGAGAGAGTCCGCTTGGTACGACGAGGCCGAACGTCGACTCGCTGATCTTGAGTCCGGCGACTCTCTGGGGATCCCGGCGGACGAAGTGTTCGAGGACCTCGGCATAAGCCCGACTCGCTAGACGTTGCTAGCGACGTTCCATGAGGCGGCTCGCTCGGAGCTGGCTGAGGCCATGGAGTTTTACAACGAGCGGGCCTCGGGGTTGGGCGACTCCCTCGGCGTTGAGGTCTACGCCGTTGTCGCAGGGATACTGGAGAATCCGCACGCGGGCTTTGTGGTCCGGCCGAAGGTTCGCCGGCGTCTCCTGCCCCACTTTCCATACAGCCTCCTGTACGAGGCCGAGGACGGGCGCGTCCGGATTCTCGCCGTGATGCACCATCGACGCGATCCATCCTATTGGTCGAACCGGGAATAGACTTGGGAAGTACTAGGATGAGGGAAGAGCAGGCCAGTGGACTCGCGACTTCTCTCGATGCTGACTTCACCCGCTCGCTGGACTTCATAAAGGCAGGCGAGCTTTGCTTCACGAATGGCCCACTCTTGCCAATTCTTGCCAAAGTCCCCTTCGTGGAGAATGGCTACCATGAATATCTCCCTGCCGGATACGCTGAAGACCTTCGTTGAAACGCAGGTCGCCGACCTCGGCTACGGAACCAGCAGCGAGTACGTCCGCGACCTGATCCGCAAGGAAAGGGATCGCTCATACCTCAGGGCACTCGTACTCGAGGGCTTCGTCTCGGAGCCCACCGCATTGGCTGACGATGTGTTTTTCACGGAGCTTCGTGACCAGATCGCACGCTTCGCCGAGGCGTGACGCATAGGCAGGCGCTGCTTCGTAGAGCTGCCGTCCGTGACATCGCCGAAGCGGTGGCTCATTACCGCGTGACCCCAGAGCAGATTGATGTCGCGCGGGTCCTGCACGCCCGGCGCGACATCGCGAGTTGGCTGCTTACGAAAGAGTAGCTAAGGCACCGCCAGGGAAGTCGAACTGAGGCGCCCACCGGCTTGGCCCCTCGCTCAGACTTCTCGAGCTCGCTGAGCAAGCGCTACCTGCTCATGCGCCCATGCGACTATAATACTTAGTAGTATACTAAGACCGCAACAACGCTCGCTTTGAAGCTCGAGTCGGCACGAGCTCCCGAGTTCGTCTGGATGTCGACGTTCGAGCCTTCGGCGCGCCCGTGTACATGATCCTGGCTTACGCAACAGACACGATCGAGGACCTGACGGAAGGCCAGCGTGCGGAGCTCAAAGCGCTAGCGAACGTTCTCAAACGGGGAGAAGGCTAGTGGCTCAGGACGACGAGACGACGTTCGCAAAGCTGCTCCTGGCGGGCATGCGTGAGGCAGCGGCTCACGCCCGAGGTGATCTTGAGGTCGTCCGTCGCACCAAGATTACGCGGCGACTGCTACGGACCGATCATCTCTGTGTGCGAAGACCGGGAGCCTTCCCCCAAGATAGGATACGCGCACTTCGAGATGGGCTCGGAGTTTCCCAAGCGGTCTTCGCGGATCTCCTCAACGTCAGCCTCTCCACCGTACGCGCCTGGGAGCAGGGGCAGCGCCGACCGCATGGCCCCTCGCTCAGACTTCTCGAGGTGGCCGAGGAGGAACCGACGGCGTTGCTTGGTTTGGCTTCGCTGGAGGCGTCCGCGTAACGCGGCACTCCATTCTTCCGCCCATCCTTGAGTCAGGCGACGTGCCTGCCTGTGAATATCATGATTGACTCGCGATCGCACATCATGATATACTCGTAACCATGTAGCACTAATAACTCGTAATAATACGGCTCGATTAACTCGTAACCGTACCGCGACCGGCTTGGCCAGCCACATGGCCGGGCCGTGAGAGGCTGGAAACACATATGGCGACTCCCAGCGAGAAACTCGCTGCCTCACTCGGGGTGCTCGAGCGCCTGCAGGAGGGCGGTCGCCGGGTCTTCAAGACCGAGGAGATCAGCCGTTACCACCGCGAGCGGCTCCTGAAACAGGGGTTTCTGCTGCACGTGATGAATGGGTGGTGGATGTCGTCGAGCCCGAACACGACGCCCGGCGACACCACACCGTGGTATGCATCGTTCTGGCAATTTTGTGCGCGCTACTGCACGGACCGGTTTGGGGATGCGTGGAGATTGTCACCGGAACAGTCGATCCTACTGCACGCGGAGGTCGCGGCGATCCCGATTCAGGTCGTCGTCTACACTCCGCGCGGCACGAACAACACGACCGAATTGCCCTTCGGAACCAGCATCTACGACCTGAGGCACGGCCCACTGCCTCGCGCCGCGGACCTCACCGTTCGTGACGGGCTACGACTGTTTACGCGTGCCGCCGCCCTGGCCAAGGTTCCGGAGAGCTTTTATGAGCGCCATCCGGTGGAGACCCAGCTGGCGCTGGCTAGCATACGGGATGCTTCGGACGTGCTGCTGCACCTACTCGAAGGCGGTCATTCGGTGGTAGCAGGGCGCCTGGCTGGAGCGTTCCGGCGAATCGGCCGGGCCGACGTCGCCCATGAGATTATCGCCACCATGGAGGCCGCCGGCTTCGCCATAAGAGAAGACGATCCCTTCGACCCGAAACACGCGTTCGCAGAGCTCCGCAGCGGGGTGACGCCGATTGTTGGGCGCATGGAAGCACTGTGGGAGGCCATGCGCGGCGTGGTCGTCGAGACGTTGCCGCCCCCCCCGGGGTTGCCCCAGGACCGCGGTGCGTACCTACGCTTCGTCGATGACATCTACCGGAGCGACGCATACCACTCGCTCTCCATCGAGGGATACCGGGTAACGCCCGAGCTGATCGAGCGGGTTCGGTCGGGGGACTGGAATCCGTCGAGCGACGACGCCGACCATCGCGACCGTGAAGCGTTGGCCGCGCGCGGTTATTGGCAGGCCTTCCAAGCCGTGAGGGGCATGCTGGAGCAGGTAGTCGCGGGAGCGCCCCCTGGGCCACTGGCACGCGGCGCTCATCGCGAGTGGTATCGTGAGCTGTTCCAGCCCTTCGTCGTCGCCGGCCTTATCGCGCCAACTGCGCTCGCTGGATACCGCCACGACGCGGTCTACTTGCGTGGTTCCCGGCATGTGCCACCACGCTGGGAGGCGGTTCGGGCGGCCATGCCGGCCCTGTTCGACTTGCTCGAGGGCGAGCAGGAAGCATCCGTGCGCGCTGTCTTGGGCCACTGGATGCTCGGCTACCTCCACCCGTATCCGGATGGCAACGGACGCATCGCCCGCTTCCTCATGAATAGCATGCTGGCCTCAGGAGGATATCCGTGGACCGTGATCCGCGTCGAGGATCGTGACCCGTACCTGTCTGCCCTGGAGACGGCTAGTGTCGATTCGGACATTCGTCCGTTCGCGCGGTTTCTGGCGGACCGCATAGGCTGGTCCATGGAGGTGGCAGGAAGCTGATCCATGCATCCCCATCGGCGCATGCGGGACACTCATCCACCCCATCCTGGCGAGCATATTCGCCATCTGTGCCTGGAGCCGCTTGACCTGACCGTAACCGCCGCGGCAAAGGCGCTTGGCGTGTCCCGCAAGGCACTCTCGGAGCTTCTGAATGGTCATTCTGGGGTTTCCCCGGAGATGGCTGTGCGGCTGAGCAAGGCGTTCGGCTCGACCACCCGCCACTGGATGCAGCTCCAGATGAATTACGATCTTTGGCACGCGGAGCAGCGTAGCGCCGACCTTGAGATCAAGCGGTTGGTGTCTGCGTAAGGCTCGCGCAGCGTGAACGGTCGTCTCGACGGCTTCTCCCAGGATCGGCTGATGCGCTATCTGCGCATCCTCGGTGATTGCGGCGACTGGGCGAGCGGAGGCTCGAAGATCGAAGCAGGGCCAGCCAGCACGGACAGAGGCACGGCCTCTACTTGCTCCGAGAGCGAAAACCGCTTCAGCCCCGGATGAATGACCGCGACCCGTTTCAATCCCAGATCCTTCAGTGCGATCCCGATGGAACGCGTGAGCCGCGGTGTATCGGTGCGCTTGCACTCCACGCCTAACAGCTCGTCGCCTCGGCGTAGCACCAGGTCGATCTCCGCACCTTGGTGGGTCGCCCAGAAAAAGGCAGCATCATGCGGTTCCGACCTCAGTACTTGCTCGATGACGAACAAGGGAGCGCGTCGCATTAATGCCGATAATCCCAAACATCGCAAGCACCAAAAGTGGCACTACCCTTCCAATTGCGTGTACAAAGAAGAGAAGCCAGCCATAAAACACATCGCCCACGACACCAATCTGTCCTAAAATTATAGGGGTTGCAGGATGTGGGCATCCTACGCCAATATTCCCTAAGAATAGCCCCATCAAAAGAGGTCGAAGTAAATCGGTGCGATTTTGAATAAAACCAGGAACTGCTCCGCCATACGTTGGCATGCGTACCTTTAAAAAACCTAGCTCACCGAGCGCGAATACAATTGCAAAGACTCCTGCAAGCACGTAAAAAATATTTTTAATAATCTCCCCCTCACCTCCCGAAAATGCAAACACTGCTTTACCCAGCAATGCTGCTAAAATGCCGTACATGCTGAGCGTTATCGCAACACCAATACTAAAACTCAGCGCAATTGCAAGCCCCTTGGCATATCCCTTGCCCATGACCAAAGGCACGATCACAAAGGCAAGTGGGAGCGTACAAGGTAATATAATCATAGAAAGCCCTGCGGTAAATGAAAACATATACCAACCCAGACCAACCGGAGATTCCGAACTAAGAGCAAACATCCAGAAAAGTCCTCCTGCCACTATCAAAAGAAGAGCTGCGGTGAGTCCTCCGACAAGCAAACGCACACTTTTGTTTGCTTTTGATTTGGGGGCTACCTCCTCCGGAGAACCCAATACTTGATTATTTGTTTCCTCATCCATATCTTTCGTTTTTATTTGTGGTATTCGTCTGTCGCTTCTTGTGCATGTGATTCGTGATCGTCGCCATCGGCAAATGTCGCAAGAGGAGCAGCCATGAAACCAACGAATGGGATAATTCTTTGTAGTACTTTCATATTTGGTGAGCTAGTTTTGAGGCGTTGCTTTATAGCCCAATTCTCCAATGGCCTTAAAAATATCTTCTAGCGTGACCTTATCTTCGTCAAACTCAACGTCGCCATTTTTATTATCCCAACTGGCCGACGCACTTACGACACCGTCTAAGTTCTGTGTAACCATTTGAATCCCTGCGGCACATGAACCACAGTGCATTCCCTCTATTTTTAACTTTAATTTTTACTATTCAAACATAAAGACAAAAACGAATGTTAAACGTATTTAAAAAAGTATTTG
>JADFLK010000004.1 GCA_022564455.1 Bacteroidota bacterium | reverse complement strand
ATTTGGGATCGGCGTCGTGCCAATCGGGGCGGAAGAGGAAAAGGCCTTCTTCAATGAGCGTGAAGCCTCGCCTCTGCGCCTGAGTTCGGAGCCGCTCCGCGCGCTCCATTGGCCGCGCGTTGGGGAAAAAGGGATAGGACGGAAGCGTGGTCCATCCCGTGAACGCCCGCGCCACCTCTTCGACATCATGCTGTGAATACTCCCCGTCTACGCCGAGGGTGTGCAACTCCATCAGCTCTCTCGCATAGTTCTCGTTGAGCCCGCCCCGGGCAGCCTGCGATCCGATCGCTGTGGTAGCACCTTCGTTGGCTCTCGACAAGCGGTTATCGAGGTAGTTGAGCATGGCCGGGTGCCGTGCTGTTGCTTCGAGGAGATCACGGAAACGGCCGAGAGTATTCGGGCGAATCGCCTCCCGCTCGTAATCGAAAGCGAGGATGACTGCCGTGCCTGCCCGTGCGTCCACATTGAAGTGGTTGTACCAGAAGTCAGTAAGCACTTCGCGAAGTTGATTCCGCCCGTAACGGGCCCGCAAGGTTTTCTGCGCAACGAGTTGGGGGCGCAATCGCCTAATCGGCTTGAGTCCGCGTTCCTCACCGTAGTTGAGAAGCGCCCGACGCACACCGTCATCCACCATTGCGGTGCCCTCGGGGAAGCGCCCTGCCTCTATCGCCAGTTTGAGTATCACTGCGGGCGGCCTGTATGTGGCTGCAATGTCTTCCAGATCTAGGTGAATGGCATCGAGGTGTTCAAGGTGGCCCTCCAGATCGGGGTCCTGAAGATTGCCGCGAAGCTGCTCTTCAACCCACTCTTCGAGGCCTCTGGCAACCACTTCGGTTACCTCTCCCGGGAGCGGGCCATAGGCAAAACGGTCGAGCAGAAAGGCTGCCGCTTGCCGTTCGTTCAGCCCGGCGTCCACATAAGGAAGGTGGAGCGCCGAGGAGCCCTCGCTTGGCATTTGCTGTTGAGCGTGCGCACCCAATCCGGTGACGGCCGCAAGCAAAAGGGAAATGGAAACGACTCTGTGCATCGTAGTTATCGGGGGATGACTGTTATAGCACTATACGTTGCTTCGGCGTTTAGCAACACGGTGAACACGTGTCCACGGCGAAGTTGTTGGATGATTACTTCGGCCTGTGCGTGGCGCGGAAGGTCAAGACCCCCGACCCGTACGTAGTCGGTTGTGATAATGGCCGAACCGCCTCGCAACCGGCCGGTTACGGTAGGCACGCGCCCAATAATACGCGTACGAAGAAGGCGCGGACGGTCCTCCGCCTGTGCGAACCAGAATAGTACGCGTTCTATAAGGTCGTTGGCCTGTCCGGGTGTGGTCGTGACCCGCCAGGCACGGACATCACCTACGTTATCAGCCACCATGGGTTCTGAGGGATGCACCAAGCCGGCGAGGCGGGCAGCCATCGGCGGTGGGCGGCGAATCCAGTCGAATCCTGCGCCATAAGCCCGGCTCATGCGTCTGTCCATCGCGCTTATTCGCCCGGCCGGAACGCGCCGGCCATTGACTTCACTGCGGCGCACGATGCGGTCCATCCCGCTTCCGGGCTCAAAACGTACGTCTACAGTCGCACTGAACCGGTTGCGTTCGCGCGGACCTTCAATGGTTCGGAGGGATGTTTCGACGTAGCTCACTGAGCGAACCGATTGCAGACTCCGCTCCCAACCCGACTGCCAGGCTGCGAGGATCTCGGCGCCGTTAGCCGCCGGCTGGGCGCCGGCCGGGCAAAAGCCGATCAGCGCGAGCAGGCCGAGAATGGAAAAGGAGTAGCGAAGCCGCATGAAGGGTAGAAGATTGCAGGCGGAAGGTAAACGCCTGGTATCGGCTGCGATTGTCACAGAATTGTGGCGGAATCACGTTCATTCTAAACAGCCCCTCGCGAGGCCTTTCAGACCACCTATATTCGTTCTGTAGCGTTCAACTGGGCCTGACATGATTGACGTAGCTCCCGGCCACGTACTTATTGTTGAAGACGACGACGACCTGCGCGCGCTCGTCGCCAACCGGCTGGCGGAGGAGGGATTCCACGTCGAGACGGCCACCACGGGGCCGGATGCGCTGGACCTCGTCGCCGAAGCCGTCCCCGATCTGGTTTTGCTGGATGTGATGCTGCCGGGCCTCGATGGTATTGAGGTGTGCCGGCGGCTCCGCGCGGAGCATCCGCTGCTGTACATCATGATGCTTACCGCGCGAGCAGAAGAACTGGACCGTGTTGTGGGGCTGGAAGTTGGCGCAGACGACTACGTCACCAAGCCGTTCAGCCTCCAGGAAGTCGTGGCGCGTGTCCGAGCTGCGTTGCGCCGCATCCGCCGTGTCCGCGAGCATCTGGCCGCAGGACCGGACGACAGCGAACAGGAAGAGCCCATCACAATCGACAACCTGACGGTCGATCCGATGCGGCGATTGGTCCATCTAAATGGCAAGACCATTCACCTCACCGTTCGTGAGTTCGACCTCCTCCTTTTCCTCATCCGCAACCCTGACCGCCCCTTCACCCGCATGCAGCTACTCGACAAGATCTGGGGCATCAAGTACGAAGGCTACGACCGCACCATCGACTCGCACATCCAGCGCCTCCGCTCCAAAATCGAAGTAGACCCCGCCGAGCCACGCTACGTGCGCACGGTGTGGGGGGTGGGGTATAAGATGGCGCTTGGCGAGGAGTAGTTTTGCGCATGCGCAAAACTGTCTTTTGGAAAGTCGCGCTTGTCCTCATCGGTGTGCAGGTGGTGACGGGATTACTCGCTGTTGGGCTCAGCGCTTACTTTGCTCAGGAGCGAAGCCTGGAGTTGGTGCGGGGCAACCTGATTCTGCGCCTCGATCAGGTCGCTCAGGAAGTTGAAGGTCGGGCTGAGTTTGATGAAGATGGGTTGATGACCCTCCCTCGCCTGCTGCAACTCGATCTTGCGACACGATTCCCGGATCCGACGTCGGTCTTGGATCTGGATGGGGAGCCGATTTCAGGGGATGATGTTGAGGCACTTCCGGCAGGAGCGCTGGCAGCATTAGAGTCTGGGATGATAGAAGTGGTGCTGGATGGAGGAGAGGGCACATGGGCGCTCGCGCCGCTTTTAGCACCGGATGGACTTCCTTCTGGTGCATTGCTTATTCGGCCCCTGGACAATACGTTGCGCGAAGAACTCCGTGGAACACGAGAGGCATTTGTTCGTGCGGTGTGGACCGTAGCAGGACTCGCGGCACTGCTGGCGCTCCTCCTCGGTGCGCTGTTTACGTGGCGGCTCGTTACGCCGCTTCGCAGAATGATTCACCGCGTGGAGGCACTCGGTGAAGGCGACTACGCCGACCGCCTGCCCGAGGCCGGGCATGACGAATTGGGTCGGTTGAGCGCCGCCATCAACGACATGGCCAAGCGCGTGGAGGCCAGCATGGAAGCGTTGCAATCAACGGATAGGCTGCGCCGTGAGCTGGTCGCCAATGTGGGGCACGACCTCCGTACGCCGCTGGCGGCTCTCAAAGGCTACCTCGACGAGGCGAACCGTTTTGCCTCCGAAGGCCGCGACGACGAGGCTATCGAAGCACTGGGCGTCGCTCAACGCCAGAGCGACCAGATGGCGCGGCTGGTCTCCGATTTGTTTGAACTCAGCAAACTGGAGCAAGCCCCCCTCGAAACGGGATCCGCACTTCTCCAACTCGCCCCTGTTCCTATCGCTGAGCTCGTTCAGGATGCAGCACGGATGCATCGCGGAGCGTATCGGCGGGCAGAGGTGACGCTCAACGTCGAAGCTGCCCCATCACTTCCCATCATTCAGTCCGACGGCGCGCGATTGATGCGCGTGCTCGACAACCTGCTCTCTAACGCCCTCCGTCATACGCCCGAGGGAGGCACCGTGACCCTGAGCGCCACCGTGGATGCCGCATCCATCCGCATTCAGATTGCTGATACGGGCGAAGGTATCCCCGCCGACGAACTCGACGCCGTCTTCGAGCGCTACTACCGTGGAGATTCTGCCCGCACTCGGGACGTCGACGGAACCGGAACGGGGCTCGGTTTGGCCATCAGCCGAGCGATTGCACGGGCGCACGGCGGGGATTTGACGGTGCGGAGTGAGGAGGGGCGGGGGAGTGTGTTTGTGATGGAGTTGCCGGTCTCCCTTTAAAAATGCCGGAACGGAGACGATGTATATGATGTATATCAAGCATGAAAGCAACCCGCATGATCCGGAAACAGCTCTACATCACACGTGAGCAGGACCGTTCGCTCAAGCGGAAGGCCCGTGAACTAGGCCTTTCGGAAGCGGAATTGGTGCGCAGAGCAATCGATGGACTCGACAGAGATCCGACATCAAGGACACAGGGTGTTGCAGACGACCCACTCCGAGAACTCATTGAAAACATGCGCCGCCTTGCCAGCAAGCATCAGCTACCCGAGGGCTACAAGTTCGACCGCGACGAACTTTACGACCGGGGCAGTTGAGGCATGGCTCGATATCTCTTTGACACCAATATTCTGGTCTATGGTATAGATCCGGCTGATGTTGAGAAGCAGGAACTTGCCCTTGAAACGATTGATCGTGTTGGGCTAATCCGAGAGGGTGTCGTGCCTGTACAGGCGCTTTCCGAGTTCTCTCGGGTGGCGATGGGCAAACTCGACCCTCCATTGTCTGCTCAGGAAACGTTTCGGCAAATCGAACTTTACGAACGGGCTTTTCCAATCTTGCCATTAACAGCGCCGATCGTTCTTGAGGCCGTCCGAGGCGTTCGTGACCATGGCTTTTCCTACTTCGATGCGCAGATATGGGCGGCGGCGCGGCTAAATCAGATTCCCGTTGTGCTCAGTGAAGATTTTCGGACGGGCACCACCGTGGAGGGTGTGACGTTTCTAAATCCGCTGGCAGCGGACTTTGATCTGGCGTTGTTGTAGTTCGACGCCGTCTTTGAACGCTATTACCAGTGGGTTTCCGCCGCAGATGGTTAGTTCGATGAACGTGCAGACGGTGTCGGGCTCATCAATCGCTGCCAAGACAGCGTCATCGTCGTTTTTAGCAAAGTGCCGGTCCATCTCGAAGGCGTGCATGGTGTCGTCGCACTCCGGGAAGAGGACTTCTCGCATCCGCGACCATTCGCCGCGCTCGTCAATTTCTAGCAGTCTTACGGTCACGTTCATCGCGGAACCTATCGTGTGCTTAGTTTTTAGCACCTCCTGCTAGTTCAATGCAGCACAGGCATTCCCACCTTCCCAAGGAAACCATGTCGAAGATCCCGAACGCGGGACACCGCCACACCCGCTATTTCTTTCTCGCCCTTGCCACCCTGTGGCTGGTTCCCACGTCTGCCGCGCAGGAGCAGCTCACGATGGAGAAGCTCTTCAACTCGCGCGAGTTCTCTGGCGAGTACTTTCGAGGGGGCAACTGGGCCGAGGCCGGGCCGGTGTTGCTGTTTATCGACACGGACAGCGAGACGGACGAGTCGAGCCTGGTAGAGTGGAATCTGGAGACGGACAGCCGCCGGACGCTCATCAACGGAGCCGATCTGGTAAAGCCCGACGGCGAGGGCGGCCTGATTGACCTGGAGGACTATGCCTATTCCGCCGACGGCACGAAAGTCCTGCTTTACACCGATTCCGAGCGGGTCTGGCGCCTCAACACGAAGGGCTACTACTACGTCTACGACATCGAGGCCGGCACAGTCACCCCGGTTTCCGACCGGGCGGAGGGCTTCCAGATGTTCGCCAAGTTCAACCCGCAGGCTACGCAGGTCGCCTTCGTCCGCAACCGCGATCTGTTTGTGTTGGATCTGACGACGGGTGTCGAGCGGCAGCTAACCAGCAACGGCAGCGACGGCGGCATCATCAACGGCACGTTCGACTGGGTGTACGAGGAGGAGTTTGGCCTCCGCGACGGTTTCCGCTGGAGCCCCGACGGCGAGTACATCGCATTCTTCCAACTGGATGAGTCGAACACGCGCGATTTCGCGTTAACCGATCTCACGACGCTGTATCCGGAGTACCACGAGTTCCGCTACCCGAAGGCGGGGGAGACGAACTCGGAGGTGCAAATTGGCGTGATCGACGTGGCCTCCGGCGCCATCAGCTTCTTCGATACCGATACGTGGATGGAAGGCGGCGACGAGACCGAGTACATCGCGTCGATGGGGTGGACGCCGGCGCTCGCCGATGGCGGCTACGACGTGTGGATGCTCCGCATGAACCGCGATCAGAACAAGGAGGATCTGCTCTACGGCGATCCGGCCTCAAACGCGGTACGGGTTGTTCTCCACGAAGAAAACGATTCCTACCTCGAAGTTGAGACCGGCTTTTCAGACGTCTCCACAGGCACCATTACCTACCTGAAGGATGGCGAGCACTTCGTCTGGCGCTCGGACCGTGACGGCTTCAGCCACCTCTACCTCTACCGGAACGACGGCGCCTATGTAGACCAGCTCACGGCAGGTAGCTGGGACGTGACGGATTTTCACGGCGTGGACGAGGCCTCGGGCAGGGTTTACTTCACCTCGACGGCTGCAAGCTCGATGGAGCGACACCTGTACTACGTGAATCTGCCGGGCACCGGTAATTATCTGGCGGGTACGGCCTACCAGATTACGCAGACGCCAGGCTGGCACAGAATAGACGTTTCCGGTGATTACGCCTACTTCATCGATGCGTACTCCAACTCGACTACGCCGTCCACAACCACACTCTACCGCACCGACGGATCGGAGGTTATGGTTCTGGAAGACAATGAGGCCCTCATTGATCACCTGGCTGCATACGAGCTCCCTCCGGTCGAATTCCTGAGCGTTCCGGCCGCCGATGGTACGCCGCTGAATGCCTACATCATCAAGCCCAGTGACTTCGACCCGAACCGCGAATATCCGCTCCTGATCCACACGTACGGCGGCCCGGGTTCGCAGGAGGTGCGCAATAGCTGGGGCGGAACCGAGCGCCTGTGGCACCACTTCCTCGCCGAGGAATACGACATCATCGTGGCGGGCGTGGACAACCGGGGCACCGGCGGGCGCGGCAAGGAATTCAAGACGCTCACGCAGTTGAACCTCGGCCCGATGGAAGCCGAGGACCAGATCGCGGCCGCGCAGTATTTCGGCGCCATGGACTACATCGATGAGGACCGCATGGGCATCTGGGGATGGAGCTACGGCGCCTACCTGACGCTTCTCGCAATGAGCTACGGCGAAGGCCCGGAGACCTTCCACGCGGGCGTATCCGTGGCCCCTGTAACGAACTGGCGTTTCTACGACACGATCTATACCGAGCGCTACCTCTCCACGCCGCAGAAGAATCCGTCCGGCTACGACGACGGCTCGCCGGTCACGTACGTGGAGAACTTCACCGACGATCAGGAGCTGCTCATCGTTCACGGCGGCGCCGACGACAACGTACACGTCCAGAACACGATTGTGATGGCCGAGGCGCTGCAGGCGGCGGGCAAGCAGTTCGAGTTGATGATCTACCCCGGCCGCACCCACGGCATCTCCGGGGGCAATACGCGCCTGCACCTCTTTACCATGCTGACGGATTTCTTCCGCGAGCACCTCGCCGCGCCGCGCGAGGTGGAGACAGCGACGGGCGGGACGAACTAGACTGTCTCTTTCACGCTATCGAACGAGCCCGGGCCACCACGTGTAGGCCGGGCTCGTTGCATAGGAGGCTGTTGAAATACGTGCTCCCCGCAATCCCGCAATCCCGCGTCTGCGGGACGGGGCAGGCCGTCGCAGGCAGGATGACGTACTTCAACAGCCTCATAAGGGTGCATTGATCTACGGCATAGACAGTTCATCGTCGAAGAGGCGGATAGTCATCTCCACGTCTTCGGCAGTCAAAACCATTGGCGGCTTGATCTTGATGACGTTTTGGAGCGGCCCGTCGGTGCTGAGGAGTAGACCGCGATCCTTCAGACGATTCACGAGATTGGCGGCCTCGGTAGCCGCGGGTTCCAACGTCTCCCGGTCGCGCACAAGTTCGACGCCGATGAAGAGGCCCACACCTCTAACGTCGCCGATCAGTTCGTGCTTTTCCATGAGCGAGCGCAAACCATCCCTCAGTCTCGTCCCAACCGCAAGCGCGTGTTCTTGCAAGCCCTCGTCACGGATAACGTCGAGCACGGCGAGGCCAATGGCGCACGAGACAGGATTGCCGCCGAACGTGGAGAAGAACTCCATCCCGTTCGCGAACGCATCGGCGATTTCGCGCGTGGTGACAACCGCCGCCATCGGGTGGCCGTTGCCGATGGGCTTGCCCATCACCACGATGTCGGGCACGACGGCCTGCCGCTCGAACCCCCAGAAATGGCTCCCCACGCGACCAAAGCCAACCTGCACCTCGTCGGCGATGCAGAGGCCTCCGGCGGAGCGGACGTGCCGGTACGCCGTCTCGAAGTAGCCCTCCGGTGGGATCACCTGCCCGCCGCAGCCGAGCAGCGATTCGCAGATGAATCCGGCGATGGGTTTGCCTGCCTCGTCAATCACGCGACCGACCGCATCGCCGTAGGCCGTCCCCGAATCGAGCCCCTGGCCTTTGTGCGGCCCCCGATAGCCATCGGCCACAGGGACGATGTGGACCCACGGTTCGGCCTGCCCGCGACCGCCTTCACCCATGAATTTGTACGGGCTAATGGCGATCAGCTGCGTCGTGTGGCCGTGGTATGCGCCGTCCACCACGAGGATGTCTTGATGGCCCGTTACCGTCCGCGCGAGGCGGAGGGCGAGTTCGTTGGCCTCGCTGCCCGAATTGACAAAGAAGCAAACGTCCAGCGGCTCGGGCAGCGTGGCGACGAGGCGCTCGGCGTAATCCGCCAGCCCGTCGTAGAGGTAGCGCGTGTTGGTATTGAGGCGGGCCATCTGCCGCTGCCCGGCTTCCACTACGCGCGGGTGGCAGTGCCCGACGTGGCAGACGTTGTTGACAAGGTCGAGGTAGGGACGTCCCCGCTGATCGAACAGATACTGTCCCTGGCCTCGTACGACGTTGATCGGGTCGCGGTAAGCGAGGGAGAGGGCCGGATTAATATGTCGCCGTCGCTTTTCAAGGAGGGCATCTATGTTCTCGTCGCGCTCGGGAAGGGGATCCAGACCTGTTTGGGCGGCGAAACGTGCTCCAGACTCGGCGGGGTCGAGCGGCACGAGATGGGCGAGCAGTTCCCAGGCTGGGCCCTCAGAGATGTACCAGGTCGGGTGCTCCGGAGTGTGTGTACGGTGCTCAGCGGCGATGAGTACCGTCACGCTCAGGCGGCCGAGGACGAGCGGGAAAAGGACCGCAAGTTCGTCGGGGCTCAGCGGACGCTCGGCGTGGTAGCCCGAGACGATGGCTGCGCCAACGGCGAGCGGGTCGGGCTGGTGGAATAGCGCATAGGCCAACGAGATAGCGAGGTCGCAGACAAGGGGATTGTGAAGCGCGTCGCCGAAGTCGATCAGGCCGGTGATGCGGTCGCCGTCTACGAAGGTGTTCTCGTCATTGGCGTCGCCGTGGATGAGGCCGTGAGGCAGGTCGACGAGCCGGGGCACGGAGCACGCGGCATAGACGTGCATTGCCCGGTCCACGAGTCTCCGTTTCTCTTCGTCCGGCACAAGCGGAATGAGTGGGCGCAGTTGCGTGGCCTTTGCCAGATCCCAATCGTGCTGCCGGTGTGCGGCGGGATGCTCAACGCCGGCGAGGACACGATGGATTTTCGCGAGCATGCCCCCGAGGTTGTGCAAACGTTTCAGCGTGGGCGATCCTGCTTCATTCCAGGGCGTGCCTTCCACAAACGTGAGGAGTCGTCCGCGCAGCAGCTCGCCGTCCGGCGGCATGTAGCGCGCCTCGACAGCGCCCGTATGCGTGGGGATGACGCGAGGCACCGCGAGGCCGACATCGGCGGCGTGGAGAGCTTCCGCCATCGCGTGCTCCAGGTCGATCAATTCGCTGGAATCCTCAGGTCCGGCGAGCTTCAGAACATACTGGACGCCCTCCGGCGTTTCGAGGAGCAGGTTCTGATTGTGTCCACCTAGCTCCGTGAACCTGCCGGTCAGGCCATAGGCCTCCGCACAAAGTGCAGCAGCGTCGTTCATCAGATTGGGCTGCGCGATTGCCATCCGGTGCTTTCTAGGCTAGGCCCGATGATACGTCGTCTGCGTTAGCAGAGACTACTTTCTCCCATGGAGATCGGCTACCTCTGGCTCGCCCTCAGCCTGTTCCTGTTTCTGATGACGACGGGAGCGGCGCTCGTCCTGGCTGCCGTGGCGTTTCCGCTGGTGCGGCTGGCCAGTGAGGAGCAGTTCCCGGAGGCCTTCCGCCTGTTCGGGCGCCGGAAAAGGTGGAGCTACGGTGTCCTTGCGTTGATGTCGTTTGCCTTTTGCATTCTGCTTACGATTTATCCGCCCTACAGCTTTCCCGTTGGGATGATGGGGTGGATGGCCGGAGTGTTCGGGCTGCTCGCCGTGACGACGATCAGTGCGCAGGTTGCATCGCGCAAGCTCAAACGAGATGGGCGCGATGCTCGAATCCTTGGTCGGCTTGGAGTTCTTCTGTGGGTTAGCGTGTTGGACTGGCTGGCCGGCAGTTCGTTACTCGTGTATGCTTTTGTGGAGGTGGTGGGGCTGGTGTAACCGTCTCAGATTCCCCACTGCCTCCACGATGTTGGCGGCGTTGCCAGGTATTTTGTCAATGACTGAGTTTTTCTAATCCCATGCCCCCCACCCCCAACCTCCTCATCACCAACGGCACCATTCTCGAACCACGATCGGGCGAGGAGCGCAAGGCTGACATCCTCATTCGCGACGGTAAAATTGCCAAGATCGGGGAGAGGCTGAGCGCAGAAGGCGTGGAGACGTACGACGCCACGGGCAAGACGATTTCGCCGGGCTGGTTCGACATGCACGTCCACTTCCGCGAGCCGGGGCAGGAGCATAAGGAGACTATCGAGACGGGTGCGCGGGCTGCGGCATTCGGTGGATTCACCGGCGTGGCCTGCATGCCCAACACCGAACCGGCCATTTCAACGCGGGACGTGGTGGAGTTCGTCGTGAAACGGCAGGCTGGGCTGCCTGTGGATGTGCATCCCATCGGTACCGTATCGAAAGGCCGGAAAGGAGAATCGCTGGCGGAACTGGGAGATATGGCCGACGGCGGAGCGGTTGCGTTTTCGGATGATGGGGATCCTGTCCAGCACGGCGGCCTGATGCGCCGCGCGCTCGAGTACGCACGGATGCTCGACAGGCCGATTCTCGGCCACGAAGAAGACCTGACTCTGAACCCCGACCAGGGCCACATGCACGAGGGGGCTGTTTCCACGCGCCTCGGTTTGCCCGGCATCCCTGGATTGGCCGAGGAAGCCATGATCGCCCGAGATGCGTTGCTGGCCGGTTTCACCGGCGGACACGTCCACGTCTGCCACATCTCGACGGCGAAGGCGGTGGACATCGTCCGGCAGGCCAAAGCGCAGGGGGTTCCGATTACCGCCGAGGCCTGCCCGCACCATTGGACCCTCACCGACGAGGCCGTAGCCGAGAGCAGCTTCGACACGCACACGAAGATGCATCCGCCACTCCGATCCGCCGCTGATGTCGCGGCCATCAAGGAAGGCCTCCGTGACGGCACCATCGACGTGATTGCGACCGACCACGCGCCGCACGCATCGTTCGAGAAAGAAGTCGAGTTCATCGCCGCGCCGTTTGGCATTCTCGGGCTGGAGACCTGCTGGGGGCTGACAGGCCGAGAACTCATTAAGCCCGGCGTGCTATCCGTCGCCGAAGCCGTCCGCAAGCTGACGGCCGCCCCGCGCGAGATCCTCCGCCTTCCCGTCCCGCTTATCGAAGAGGGCGCCGCCGCCAACCTCACCATCTTCGACGCGGATACCGAGTGGACCTTCGAGGCACATCACATCCAGTCGAAGAGCGTCAACACGCCGTTCGTGGGCGCACTAATGGTCGGCAAGGCGTGGGCGATCTACAACAAGGGGCAGTTTGTGGAGGCCGAGCTAGAGGCCGTGGCTGCGTAGGCACACCTGTCATTCCTATGCTCTTCGCAACGACCGGGTGCACCTTCCCCGGCACGAGGTTCGTAGCTTGCCGTGCGTCCCCCCAACCGTGAATCCGTGCCCGAAATCCAACCACCGACACCCACAGCCGAGCAGCCGAGCCCGCCGCCGACGTTTCACGCAGAGCCCAGCTATCCGGTCTTGAAGGATGCGTGGCCGGCGGCTAAACCCTTTGCCCTGAACGGCTGGTTCGAGCGCCACAGTTTTGCTCCGTGGCTGGCGGTTTTGCTGGTCGTCATCTCGGCGTTTTTGTTGCTCAACCTGATCGGCGCCGTGGTCATGGCAATGGCTGTCATTCCGGCGGCGATGGAGTCGGGTGGGCAAATCAGCCCTGAAGAACTGCTTGCCGCCATTCTTGAGGACGCTCAGGTCTTGCTCGGAGCGAACGCGGTGGCGCTCGTGTTCGGAATGGGCCTCGTAGCGATTCTTGCTGCACGGATGACATCGCGCGACTGGAAGAGCTTCCTCCGAATCCGTCGTCCCGACCTCCCCGGACTCGGCCTCGCCGCGATAGGTTGGGCTGTTCTTTTGCCAGTTCTCCTCTGGACGTCCCAACTGAACGCCGGTCTGCCTTTGCCGCAGTGGCTCGTGGATCTGGAGCAGGCGCAAACGGATATGCTGGAAGGCGCTTTGCTGGGCTCGAACGTAAGCGCCCTGTTCTTACTGGCCACCGTGGCCCTGGCGCCGGCCATCTGCGAGGAACTCATGTTCCGTGGCTACATCCAACGGCAGGTGGAACGCAACGCGGGCGTGGTGTGGAGCATTGTGGGCGTGGGGCTTCTCTTCGGGCTCTTCCACTTGCGGCTTTCACAGGCGCTCCCGCTGTCGCTGCTGGGGATGTACCTGGGCTACGTTACGTGGGTATCGGGTAGCATTTGGACGGCCTCGGTGGTTCATCTTCTCCACAACGGTATGCAGGTGCTTGTGGCGGTACGTGTGCGGGAAGAAGGGCAAGCGGCCATCGACGTCGTCGAGGATGCGACGGTGGCGTGGAGCCTGGCGTTGCTGAGCCTTCTTCTTCTCGTCGGGGTGTGTATGTTGCTGAAACGCCGCCGCGAATCCGTCGTCGGCAACGCGCAAGATGCTGTTCCCGTAGTGAGTGATCCCCTCATCTCCCCACCGACCCTCGCCCCGACATGAGCGACCCAAAGAAGTACGAAGGCTGGATAGCCGTTTTCAGTTCGGGAACCGACTTCGAGGCCGACCTCGTCCGTGATCGACTCGACGACGCGGGGATTGCGGCCGTGGTGCTCACGCAGCGTGATCATGCCTTTAATCTGACCGTGGGAGACCTCGCGCGGGTTCATGTGATGGTGCAGCCCGAGAACGAGGAGGAAGCGAAGAAGGTCGTCGCAGCCGCGCCTGTCTCGGACGCCGATCTGGAGGCTGCCGCTCTCGCCGCCGACATCAACGCCCCGGATGCGCATACGCCGGCCGAAGAAGCAGCGCTCGATTCGGGTCTGGACGGCCTCACGTTTGATATTCCGGGAAGCGAGGAGAAATGAGGGATGAGGCAGATTGCGTATTGCGTTATTCCTCTTGCGTATTACCTAAGTCCTAACTAATACGAAATACGGAATACGCGCTAACTATGACCGACCTCACCCGGCGCATCCTCACCGCCCTTGCGCTCGCGCCGATCGCGCTGGCGCTTACCTGGGTCGGGGGATGGGGCTTCGCGCTGCTGGTTGCATTCGCAGTCGTGGTATCGCAGTTTGAACTCTATTCGCTGATGCGGCAAGCGGACATCCGCCCGCTGGTTGTACCGGGCCTGCTACTCGGGCTTCTGGTTGCTCTCCACTCCAGGCTTCCCTGGGCGCCGCCGGTACTGGTTACCAGTGGGATTGTCCTCCTGGTGACCTTCGTTTTCCGGAAAACTGAGCAGCCGCTCTCGGATATATCGGGAACTCTGCTTGGTGTTTTCTACCCGGCCTTCCTGCTGAGTTTCGCCATCACGCTCCGCGAGGCAGACGGCTTTCCGCTCATGGAGGGCGATGGATTCTGGCTGATGCTCACCGTACTGGTTGGCGTTTGGGGGGCGGATACGTTTGCCTACTTCGTAGGGCGCACATTCGGGAAGACAAAGCTGCTTCCGGCCGTATCTCCTAAAAAAACGTGGGAAGGCGCAATTGGCGGATTGGCTGGGGCCTTCGCTATCATCGCCGCATTCAAGGTGTTCGCCCTGCCCATCCTCGGCTGGATTGACGTTGTGGCTCTCGGAATGTGCTGCGGCGTAGCCGGCCCGCTGGGCGATCTCCTCGTCAGCCGCTTCAAGCGTTCTGTGGGGGCGAAGGATACGGGGAGCTGGCTTCCGGGCCACGGCGGCGTGCTGGATCGCCTTGATGCCGCCATTCTCGCCGTACCGCTCGCAACATTGTACCTCGACCACATCGCGCGGCTGTTTTAGGAGGCTGGTGAATTATCCGCTCTGCCACCGAGAGTGGCCGTCGCAGGCAAGATGGGATATTTCAACAGCCTCTTAGGAGGCTGTTTACAGGTCCAAATGTGGACAACGCGTTGGCATCGCGTGGATAGGTTGCCGGAACGGTGTCACTGGCTTTCTGTATCATCTGGCCAACAAGAGCGCACGCCCGATGTCCATCCTGTTCCGCCGCAGGGGGGTTCAGCCCCGCAAGTTTAGCTACGAGCCTCGTTTCTACGACCCCACGAAGGACGACCGGCTCAAGCGGCGCATGCGGGCAGCGCGCCCCCGCGTCCGCCGGAAGTCGAAGCAGCCCACGTTCATCGCCGTAGGCCTTGGCCTTCTTCTCGCGCTCTACCTCTACCTCCACATCGACTCGATCGCCGAGCGCGTTGCTTCGTTCAGCGGCTTCTTTTTCGATGGCTGATTGCCGGCACGGCGCTGCCGCCCATTGAATTACCAGTTGAGTTGCCAGTGCCAGCTCCCCCCAAACAGATTTTCTCCGAGCATATTTTGAAGTCCGCCGACCGGCCCCGACAAGCCCGCGCTGAGCACAGTCGAAGTGCGGGGGAGGGTGTCATCCGCACTCTCTCCGATGTTCTCGCCGGCAAAATAGCGGCGGGCGAAGTGGTTCAGCGGCCGGCCAGCGTGGTCAAGGAGCTGATGGAAAACGCCGTGGATGCGGGCGCTTCGAGTATCCAGGTGGTCATCAAAAAGGCGGGCAGTGCGCTCATTCAGGTGGTGGATGACGGTTGTGGAATGGGGCCGAAGGACGCGACGGCCTGTTTCGGGCGCCACGCCACGAGCAAGCTGCGCTCAATGGATGACCTTGAGCACCTCGCCACGCTGGGTTTTCGGGGGGAAGCGCTCGCCTCGGTTTCGGCGGTGGCCCAGGTGGAACTGAAAACCCGCCGCGTTCAGGATGACGCCGGAAGCATGGTGAAGATGGCCGGCGGCGAGTTGGTTGAGCAGCGCCCGTGCGCCACGCCCGCCGGAACGTCCGTTGCCGTGCGCAACCTTTTCTACAATGTGCCCGCGCGTCGCAACTTCCTCAAAGCGCCTTCCACGGAGTTCAAGCACATTGTGGAGACCTTTCAGGCGCTGGCGCTGGCGAATCCCACCGTGGCTTTTGCGCTGGTTCACGACGAAATGGACGTGTACCGCCTCCATGCTCCCGAGGCCGGCGTGCCGTTCGACGAAGCCCTGCTTCAGCGTGTACACGCCCTGTTTGCCGGCAGAAGCCCGGACGGCCTCGTGCGGGTGGAGGAGGCTACGAGCTACCTCTCCATTCGTGGCTTCGTGGGTACGCCGGAGACAGTCCGCAAAAGTCGGGGCGACCAGTTTCTGTTCGTCAATGGCCGCCCCGTGAAGAGCCGCTCGCTCAACCACGCGGTGATCTCTTCGTTCGGGCAACTCATTCCGCAGGGCGCGTATCCCTTCTTCGCGCTCTTCCTCACGCTCGATCCAGGCCACGTGGACGTGAACGTGCATCCGCAGAAAACAGAGGTCAAGTTCGACGACGAGCGCGGGGTGTACGGCTTCATCAAGGCCGTTGTAAAACGTGGGCTGGCCACCGCCGGATTGGCCCTGGCCGTCGATCCTACCCTGTCGCCAAGTATCACCGTACCTGCGGACGGCGGAGAAGTTGTTGAGCCTGCCTTCCACTCGTCCTCTCGCCCCACGTCCCCAGCCACGTGGTCGTTTGTAGCACCGGATGGCAACGGGGGGGTGCGGCCACCCGGGCCTGAGATCCTCGGTTCGGAAACCCTTGATCCGCGTACGTTTGACATCACATCATTCCCCTCCGTAACTATTTCCCCAGAAGGGAATTTGCGGCTTCCATCTCGCGTAGAGCCGCAGGTAGATGGAGCTGATGCAGACCCGGAGTTTCAGGGGAGCAGCCGTCCGATCTGGCAACTCCACGAGCGGTACCTCCTCACGCCCATCCGGTTCGGGCTGATGGTGCTCGACCAACAGGCAGCGCACGAACGCATCCTCTACGAGCAGGCCGTTACCGCGATGGACGGCGGCATGGCTGCGTCGCAGCAGTTGCTCTTCCCGCGCACTATCGATTTCGACCCGGCGGAGTTTGCGCTCGTCGAAGAACTCATGCCCGACTTGCAGATGCTCGGCTTCGACCTCGAGTTGTTCTCAGGCCGCAGCGTGCTGGTGCGCGGCGTGCCGTCGGATGTCCATCTTGGTTCCGAGCACGTTATTCTCGAGGAGATTCTGGACGAGTACCGCAGCAATCTGGACGGCCTCCAACTCGAAGCGCGCGAGAACCTTGCCCGCAGCATGGCCCGCCGAAGCGCCATCAGGCCGGGCCGCATCCTCAAGCCCGAAGAAGCCCGGGCGCTGATCGACCAGCTCTTTGCATGTCGGATGCCCTACGCCGATCCCATCGGCCGCCCGACCATGATCAAGGTGTCGATGGAGGAACTGGCGAAACGTTTTGGGCGAGGCGGTAACATCGGCCGCTGAGACCGCAAGGTACATTGGCACGTCGTACGTGGAACGTCAAAACCTCACGATGCGGATGCACATGCGCCGCTTCACCCGTCTCACCAACGCATTCTCAAAGAAGGTTGAGAACCACGCTCACGCCGTTGCTCTTCACTTCATGTACTACAACTTCTGCAAGATCCACTGCACCTTGGATGTTACGCCAGCAATGGAAGCAGGCGTAACGAAGAAGTTGTGGCAGGTGAGCGATATTGTAGCCTTAATCGAAGAGAAGGAAGCCGAGAAGCCGACCAAGCGCGGCTCTTACAAGAAAGCCGCTATTTCAAACTGACCCACTACCGATATTCCGGAGCACACAGGCCGTCACCCTGAATGCCGCAACTTGATTCCGCTTGCTTTCGCCGCCACGTCGTAGAGGGGCTTGGACTGCTTCCCTCTGCGCGCATCGTTGTGGGCGTTAGTGGCGGGGCGGACTCGGTCGTTCTGCTGCGGCTTTTCCACGAGGCCGGCTTCTCCATTACGGTATGCCACGTCAACTACGGGCTGAGGGGCGCCGAGTCGGACGGCGACGAAGCGTTTGTGTGCGCGTTGGCCGATGAGCTGGGGATTCCCGTTCGCGTGAGGCGCGTTGAGTTGCCGGAAGCAGGGAACCGGCAGGAAGCGGCGCGGGATGCGCGGTATGCGTTCTTCCGTGAGACGGCAGAGACCGTGGGTGCCGAGGCCGTAGCCGTCGCGCACCATCAGGACGACCAGGCGGAGACCGTGCTCCTCAATCTGTTTCGGGGCGCGGGCCCGCATGGTCTGGCGGGTATGCCCGCCTCCAGGCCGCTTGCTCCGGATTCGTCTATCCAACTCATCCGGCCGCTCCTCGGTTGGCCGCGGGCCGACATCGAGAATCTGGCCGGAGAACGAGGCTGGGCGTGGCGCGAAGACGCCTCGAACGCATCCGACATGTACCGGCGGAACTGGCTCCGCAATCAGGTGCTTCCGCTTATTGAGGAGGAGTTTGGGGAAGGCGTTTCACGGCGCATCGCCGACGTAGCTGAGCGCATCCGCGCCGTTGTTGATCTGGTTGACGGCGGTGCATCCTCGTGGCTCTCCATCGACGAACTCCGCGCTTTACCGAAGACGCAACGGCACAGCCGATATCTGAGCGCCCTCAGGCAGTTCGCTCCTGCCGCGCCACGCCGGGCGGACGCCGTGGCAGAACTCGACGCGCTCCTGGACGCGCAGCCTGGGAAGCGCGTCGTTTGGCCGGGCGTTACGGTGTGGAGAGAACGCGACGCGCTCGTCATCAAGCCCGGGCGCGACGACACCACGCCTAAAACCTGGCCCGCGCGGATCGGGGCTTCCACTAAAACGCCGTTTGGAACCTTGGCCGTCGAACCGCTTGAATCCGTTCCGGCCGACCCAACATCAACGGACAACAACCTCGAAACGGCCGATGCCGATGCGTTTGCCGGGCCGCTTCACCTGCGCTTGTGGCGCGATGGGTACCGGTTCAACCCGCTGGGCCTCGGCGGTTCAAAACTCGTCAGCGATCTGCTGACTGAGGCAAAGGTCCCGGCATCCCAGCGGGCCGACCAACTGGTCCTCCTTTCAGGAGGCTCCATCGTATGGGTCGTCGGACGCCGGTTGGCGGAGGAGGCGCGGATTGTTTCGTCCACAAAACGCGCCGTTCGCTTGGTTTGGGTCCCGATCCCTCCAACTCCGTCATAACCTGCTTCGCGGGGAAGACGGATGATGATGGTTTACCGGATGCACCAACGTCCTGGCGAACCAGCATGAGATACTGTTGGCAACTGTTCGGGGAGGGGAGCTTGTACCCCGCCATGTGGCGGGGTACAACACTTTCTTCTTCATCTTTCAGCATTCACTGTTCAGCGTTCATTTCAGCAGCGTTACGCGCTGGGTTTGCACGCCGCCGCCGGCCTCCATCCGCACGAGGTACAGGCCGCTCGGAAGGTCCTCGGCGTCGAATGCGATCACGTGGCGCCCGGCCGTGTGCTCTTCGTTCACGAGCAGCGCGATTTCGCGGCCAAGCGCATCGAACACTGTGATGCGAACGTGCCCGGCTGCGGCTACATCGTAGCGCAGCGTGGTAGACGGGTTGAACGGGTTGGGGTAGGCCGGGAGGAGTGCGAACGTGGTAGGCAGCCCCGGCGCCGCAGGTTCTATAGCCACCGGCATGGCGCCCTGGAACCAGAGTTGCGAGCTATCCAGCCCACCAAACACGCCGTACAGAATATTGACGGCGCCGGCTTCGGCTTCCCCGTCCACTAGTTCGTCGGGCACACTCACGGCGATGTCGACGATTCCGTCGTTGTCGAAATCTCCTGTAGCCAGCGCGTGTCCGAATTCGTCGCTGACTTCGGCAGATCCCTCGACTTCGGCATCGTCTTGGGTAAAGACGAGAGCTGCTTCGGATGGATCCAACCCACCCGCCGCTCCTGCAATCACCAGAATGGCCCCGGCGTTACTAACGCCTCCAACGTCCCTGAACCTCACGCCGATCGCCAGGTCATCGTCGAGATCCTGGTCGAGCCGCCCGACGGCAAGTGAATAACCGAAGTTGTCGTTTGCCTCTACAGTAAGCGGGATGCCAGCGGTGTCTTCAGAGAACAACTGGTTGTCTGTTGACGAGAGTCCGGCCGCCGTTCCATAGATGACGTTTACGGCGCCCGCGTCCGACATGGCGCCCACGCCCTCGAACGGTACGCCGACTGCCAAGTCGTCGAAATTGTCGTTGTCGAAATCGCCGGCCGCAAGCGAAAAACCGAAATCATCGCTGACTTCGGCAACTCCGTCGATCCCGGGTGTGTCCTGGCTCCAAAGCTGGCTGGCTGCACTCGACAACCCTGTGTTTGTGCCGTAGATGACCGCTACGGCGCCGGCAGCATTCGCGCCTCCGATGTCCTCCCCTCGAATGCCGATGGCAAGGTCGTCGTAATTGTCGCCGTCGAAGTTGCCCACGGCCAGGGAGAAGCCGAACCGGTCGGACTGATCGTTTGTACCCGTACCCGTGCTGCTCTGGGTCCAGAACTGTGAGTCCGTCGCTTCAAGGCCGTTGGCAGTGCCGTAGATGATCGTCACAGCGCCTTCGCTGTTTGATCCGAGGTCTTCGCGGGAGGCGCCCACGGCCAGATCGTCGTAGCCGTCGTTATTGAAATCGCCGGCAGCGACAGCATTACCAAAACGATCATCTTCCTCGTCGGCCAGCCCGAGGTCGCCCTGTGTCCAAAGTTGGTTAAGTGCGGCTTGCAGGCCGTCGGCCGAGCCATAGAGAATGTTAACAGCGCCGGCGTTCAGAACAGCGCCCACGTCCTCCTTTGGCACACCAATGGCAAGATCGTCGTAGTTGTCGCCGTTAAAGTCTCCTACCGTTAAGGAGG
>JADFLK010000166.1 GCA_022564455.1 Bacteroidota bacterium | reverse complement strand
CCGCCGACAGGCTCGGAGGGTCAAAACAACCCTCGGTTGTAACATACAAGGGGAGTACCCTGCGTAGCAGTGGGAGGGGTTTCGTTGCGGTTCATTACGAAACTCCCAGCCAATCCGACATCCCCCGCCCTCGTTCCTCGGGCACCCCCTTGAAAGGGGGACTACAATATGCATGTCCGCCGATGGTGGTTGGGTAGGGACGCCTCGCCGAGGCGTCCGCATGAGGCGGTTGTAGAAAAACGCCGGCGCGGTCGGCGAGCGCGCCGGCCCCGCCGAATGGCGGTGGCCCTACCATGCTCACCCAAACAGCAACCGTACCACCCACACGGCAATCAGCATCGCGGAAAAATCGGCGATGAGGCCGGCGGGGACGGCGTGGCGGGTTTTCTTGATGTTGACGGCCCCGAAGTAGATGGCGATTACATAGAAGGTCGTCTCGGTCGAGCCGAACATGGTCGCGGCCATTTTTACGAAGATGGAGTCCTCGCCGAACTGGTCGATGAGATCCACGACAATGCCGGCGGAGCCCGCGCCCGTCAAAGGGCGAACGATGGCCATGGGTAGTACTTCTGACGGGAAGCCTACGAGCGCGAGGATAGGGCGGAGGGCCTCGGCCATGAAGTCCATCGCGCCGGAGGCACGGAACATCCCGATGGCAAACAGAATGGCGACGAGGTACGGGATGATGCGCACGGCCACGTTGAAGCCCTCCTTCGCGCCCTCCACAAACGCCTCGAAGACCGGTACTTTTTTGAACAGCCCGTACAGCGGGAAGCCAACGATGATGGCCGGAAGGATGAAGTACGAGAGGAGGCCGAGGATCTGGCGGATCGTTTCCATATCAGCCCTCCTCTGTGGAATCAGTGGTTGATTCCGTGGAGGGTGCGATGAGCGCCGGGTCCGTTCGTCGAAACATCTTCAACCGGCCCAACAGCTTCGCCGATGCGATCGCAATCAACAACGACAGGAACGTGGTGATGATGATCGCGAAGATGAGCTGGTTGATCTGCAGACCCATCAACGCGAGCAACAGCACCGGCGGGACCAGCTGCACGCTGGCTGTGTTGACCGCAAGGAGCATCACCATCGAGTTCGTGGCCGTGTCGTCGGTGGAATTGAGCGTCTGTAGCTCCTCCATCGCCTTGATGCCGAACGGCGTGGCCGCGTTGCCCAGTCCGAAGATGTTGGCCGCGAGGTTAAGCGCGATCATGCCCAGTGCCGGGTGGTCGTCCGGTATCTCCGGGAAGAGCGGCTTCAGGAGGGGCCGCACCAGCCGAACGATGCCGTAGATGATGCCGGCTTCCTCCGCGATTTTCAACAAGCCGAGAAATAGCGCCAGCACGCCAATCAGGCTGAGTGCAATCTCCACCGCCGTCTCCGCGAAGTTGAGAGCCGCCCCAGAGATTGCGTTCATCTTGACGAAGCGCACGGGTTCGAAGGCGATGGCCACCGTCCCGCCCGCCGGGGTTAGCGCACCGATGACTTCTCCCTGAAGCTGCTCCTCGCGTGGATTCGTCACGTCGCGGATGGTAGCGAGCGGTTCAGGCAGGTTGGCGTCCGCATCGAAGCGGAGTTGCGTTCCCTCCTCCGTACCAATCAGCGTAGCAGCGTAGACAGAATCGGGCGAGTTCGCAGTGCCGTAAAACGTTTGGAATTCCAGTGCGTTAATCCTGACTTCAGCCGCCTGCCTCCTCGCTTCCGCGTTAAAGCCATCAGGAAAGGAGATTGTGACCGGCAGCGGCTCTCCGTTCCTGTACGTGTCGCGCGTGATGTCGCCGACGTCGGAGATCAATGCGAAGACGAGGCTGGAGACGATCAGTCCGGCCCAGATGTAATTCAGCATGCGAGGCGGTTGCTAGCGATGCCGGAAGATGGTGACGGTATGACCAAAAAGAAAGGGCGGGTTTCAGAGCCTCCTTCACAGAAGAAAGATAGGTTAGCTCTCGCCTGTATTCCGACCACCCCCTAGCCCCCTCGTTGTCAAGGAGGGGGAGGCCCGCCTTCGGCGGGGCGGGGTGGTGGCAACCAGCATGACTCGCAGTCTCAGACATTGAGGAAATAACTACCTTATTCCATGGAGCGCTTCAACAACCTATCGTATACAAAAGAGACGAGGCGACATCTACGTAATAACCCTACACCGGCTGAGGCACTCCTTTGGCAGCACTTAAGAAAGAGTTAACTGCATGGGCGCAAGTTCCGCCGACAGCACGACATTGAGCGCTATATCCTCGACTTTTATTGTCCAGCAGAACGACTGGCTGTCGAGGTCGATGGAGTGGATCATAGCAGCCACGAAGGGCACGCCCATGATGAGAAGCGCACTGTGTATTTGAGACAGGCTGACGTGCGCGTTATTTGGTTCTGGAACCAGGAGGTAATGCGAGATACCGAAGCCGTTCTTGAAACGATTGCTTCTCATTTTCGGGCTACCCCGTAGCCCTCTCCTTCTCAGGATGGGGAACGACGGGTCGGGGTGGCCGCGAGCAAGCTGGTGGCTTCAGCTAAGAGGATTGTTGCTGAGCGACCAAAGAGAAAGGGCGGCCTCTCGCAGCATTGCGAGGGGCCGCCCTTGACCCCCGGTCCCACCCGGGAACTCAGTGTCAGCAGCATATTGACGTGAGAATGGTTTAGTCGCCGTACATGGCTTGGCAGGCGGCTATGTCGGCTTCTCCTTCGATTTCCCAGTGCGCTACGTCAAGCTGTGAGAGCTCGTAGCAATGGCCATCGGAGAAGACGAGAAAATGGTTGGACGCCTCGGCGGCATCAACGGACTTTGGAATGAGGCCGGTTACGAAAGGCGCGGCAAGTACGCAGGCGGCGTCAAGAACAAAAGCGGCAATGAGGAGGCGACGGCGCATGATGGAGATTGTCTGATTCTGCCCACCCCATTGGGAAGATTGATCCCGCGCAGGCCAACAATGCTTTTCTGAGCTAAAACGGAGCAAAAGTGCTCCACGGGTGCTCGGCTATCAGGCATTACGGGTTCGCCGTCTCTGTTTGCGACACTGAGGTTTCAGTTTGATCATCCGATGTGTCAAAGTACTTGCGGAGTTTCTTTGCCATTGCGACGCCAACAGAATCTCTGAGCCGGTCCTCGCTGGCCTCGCGCACGCCTTTCACACTTCCGAACACCTTCAGCAGCTTCTGCACGCTCTTCGCGCCGACGCCGGGGATGTCCATCAACTCGGAGTGCAACGTGGACTTCTTCCTCTGCTTCCGCTGCGCGGTGATGGCGAACCGGTGAGCCTCGTCGCGGACACGCTGGAGTAGGCGCAGGGAAGACGAGGTGCGCGGAATCAGCGTGGATTCGCTACGGCCGGGTTTGAAGACCTCTTCCAGCCGCTTTGCCAGGCCAACGACGGGGAAGCGGCCGTAGACCTCCACAGCCCGAAGGCTTTCGACGGCGCTGGAGAGCTGCCCTTTCCCTCCGTCCACGATAACGAGATCGGGCCACGGTCCGTTCTCCTCCAGCAAACGCGCGTAGCGCCGCTCAATCACCTCCCGCATCGACTGGAAGTCATCCGGCTTGCCGGATTCCACCGTGCGGATATGGTACGTCCTGTACTCCGACTTCTTCGGCTTGCCGTCCACAAACACGACGCACGAGGCCATGGTGCCGGTTCCGCCAAGGTGGCTGATGTCGAAGCACTCGATGCGGCGCGGCGGCTTGTCGAGGCGTAGGTCGCGCTGCAACGATTGCACGGCGTGCGAGAGCCGATCCTCATCCTGCTTGGCTTTCTGGACCTTCCACTCCGAGACGAGCAGTTTCGCGTTCGCTTGCACCATGCGGAGCAATTCCGCTTTCTCCCCACGCTCCGGGACTTTGAGCAGCACCTTCTTCCCGCGCCCTTCCCGCAGGATGGCTTCGACAGGTTCGGGGTCTGAAACGGGCGATGCAAGGTAGGCCTCATCGGGGAAGAACGTGGCGTCGGTATAGTAATCGACTACGAAGCGCTGCATGAGATCGGTGTCTTCAACATCACCCAGACCGCGCAGGTATTTGTGTTGTCGGCCAATGATTTTTCCTTCGCGCACTTTGAACAGTACGCCCACCGCTACGCTGGCCTCGCGGTCTACTTCAAGGGCGAAGAGATCCCGGTCAACCTCGGCGTCCGTTACAATCTTCTGCCGCCGGCTGAATTTCTCCAGCGCCCGGATACGGTCGCGGTACTCGGCGGCGTCCTCAAACTTCTTTGCAGCGGCGAGGTCTTCCATCTCGTCCTTCAGCAGCCCGATCAGCATCTTCGTTTTGCCGTTCAGCAGCCTTTTGATTTGCTTAATGGTCTGGTTGTAGTGCTCCTCCGTTTCGTAGCCCACACACGGTCCTGCGCAGCGCTGGATGTGGTAGTCGAGGCAGGTGTCGTATTTGCCCGCGTCGATGGCGGGCTGGTTGAGGTGCAGCGAGCACGTGCGCAGCTTGAAGATGTCCCGGATGGTCTTCAGCATCAGGCGCATGGCCTTCGCGTCGATGTACGGCCCGAAGTACTCCGAGCCGTCGCGGAGGACGCGGCGGGTGGGGAAGATGCGCGGGAAGCGTTCGTTCTTGATGCAGATGAACGGATAGGTTTTGTCGTCGCGCAGGTCGACGTTGTAGCGCGGCTTGAGCTGCTTGATGAGGTTGTTTTCGAGGATGAGCGCCTCGGCCTCGGTATCCGTTACGATCACCTCCACGTCTTCGATTTTGCGGATCATGATGGCCAGCCGCCCATCATGTGCCCGCGATGCGTGGAAGTAGCTCCGCACCCGGTTGCGGAGGTTCTTGGCCTTGCCCACGTACAGCACCCTGCCCTCGGCATCCTTGTGCTGGTAGACGCCGGGGCCCTTAGGGAGGTGTTTGAGCTTTTCTGCGAGGGCGTCGCTGGGCGAGGGTAGTCTGTCGGTCATAGTGTGATGGTACTCAACAACTTTCCGGGAACCGCATTTTTGCGACCGGTTTACGCTGTTGCCATTGTGCAGGTCCAACAAATTGCGCAGAGCCAACAAGTAGATACTTCATGAAACAGAGCAACGAAAACGATTCTCAGACTTGACCAGTACTTCTATGAGCAAGTTGAAGCCGTCATATTTCTTTTGCTTCAGAAAGTGCTAGGTCCTATGTTGTTCTCAAAGCGGCTTCGGCTCGAGGCCGCGGATTCCATGCTCACAACCTCCATCAGGCTCATGAAACGCTTTTCACTACTTTTCGCTGTCGGATTGGGCTTCACCCTGCTCGCACCCGACCTCTTGGCACAACCAACGTGTCCTCCGGGGGAGACACCGGTCGTCTTCAACCTATCCATTGATGGTAGTGATCCCACCTCTGTGCAAAGGCTTTTTCGCGCCGACCCTTGGGACGACTGCGGATTAACCGACGGCACGGATAACTTTGGCACCGGGCCCTATAGCTACGACATTATTGCGCTGAACAACATTACCGGCGCCTCGCAGTGCGTTGTCGTTGCCATTGATCCGCTTCAGTGTACGGGTGGGGGCGCAGGTGCTAGCTTCCTGACTGCGGGCATTTTCTCGCCGGCTGCCAATACGGCCGACTGGTCGATCAACGGCCTGGCCGATATCGGCGCCAGCCCAACCGTACTGAAGGCGTTTTCGG
>JADFLK010000165.1 GCA_022564455.1 Bacteroidota bacterium | reverse complement strand
GACTCTTTGGCTATCGACGCTCCGGGTATCGAATCTCTCGGCATCGATTCTCTTGGCATCGGATTGCCAGAAGATGGCGCCCATGCGGCGGCTGACTCTACGGTTACCGCCGATGAAGGTCCGCGCCCTGTAGTTGAGGCCGATTCACTGGGTGGGCAAACCGTGTTTCTCAGTCTGGACGACCTGTACCACCTCGTTGAGGTGCGGTACCCAGGGACGGAGTATGCCGCGCATGCAAGCGCCCGGAGAGCCGCGTTGGATGCCGTACTGAATGCTGTTGAAGAGGTACTGGAGCCAGGGGAAGACAGCCTGGATGTCGTGGTAGACGTGATGGCGCCGCTGTCTCAAGAGGTCGTAGACGCATCGCCTGAAGGCACCTTCGGGCTGGCCGGCGATGTTCCGTTGAATGCAGATGTGGGTGGCTTTGGTTGGAAGGTCGCGTCCGTCCCAAGCCCGCTAGCCGCGCAAGCCATGCTTCGCAACTTCAGTGAGAGGGGCCTCCGCGCTGCGGTCGTTCAGGAAAGCAGCGACAGCCGCGCGCTCTACATGCTTCTCCTTGGCCAGTTTGCCTCCGTTGAGGAAGCAGAGGCCGTCCGCGATGATCTCCCCAAAACAGGCGTCGGAAGGGATCTTGAGATCGTACCGATCCGCGGCCTTGAGCTTCTGGACGCTACGGACCTGGATAGGCTGCGGC
Organism: Bacteroidota bacterium; assembly: GCA_022564455.1. The sequence continues at coordinate 4,940 of JADFLK010000165.1, read as the reverse complement.
CGGATTGACGAAGGCTAGGTGCAGACGGAACCTGCCTGCCTGCAGCGCTGTTGGGGCCTATTAGCGTGGCCTGTGTTTGGCCGCAATCAATAAAAGCATAAGATCAGTCAATGGCGAAGTCAGAGCACGACTCCCTGAACCCGCGTGGCGGCGATGAAAAGCCTGACGCGGGACCGCGTGGAAAGCGGCCTCGCTTTTCGATGAGTGGGTTTTACATCCTCGTTTTTGTTCTGCTCGGCCTGCTGGCGCTCCAGACGTTTTTCTGGACGGGAGGTAGGCGTGAGATAGGCTACTCCGAGTTCCTGGAGCAGGTTGAGGCGGGCTACGTTGCCGAGCTAACAATCTCGGATGACGTGGATGTGCGTGGTTTCTACACCGCAGCCGCCATTAGTGACGGTCACGTTGAAGCCGCCGATCCTCCGCGCTCATTCCGCCAGGACGACTCCGGCAAGGCTGAGCGCAGGTTTTCCACCACGAAGCCGTCGGACCACGACCTCACCCAGTTCCTCACCGAAATAAACGATGAACGCCGCGCGGAAGGAAACCTCGCGCCGGTTGAATTCAACGCACGCTACTCGGATACGTGGCTGGGTAATCTGCTTTCGTGGCTGTTCTTCCTCGGCCTGATTGTCGTGTTCTGGGTCTTCATCCTCCGCCGGATGGGTGGCCCCGGCCAGCAGTTGCTGAACATTGGGAAGAACAAGGCCGTTCTTTTTGATTCGACGGACGGCGAGCATCTCACGTTTGATGATGTGGCCGGTCTGGACGAGGCGAAGGACGAAGTGGAAGAGGTGGTTGAGTTCCTCCAGAACCCGAAGAAGTTTACCCGCCTCGGCGGCAAGCTGCCGAAGGGCGTGCTGCTCGTCGGGCCTCCGGGAACGGGCAAGACGCTCCTCGCCAAGGCCGTAGCCGGTGAGGCCGACGTGCCGTTCTTCTCGCTCTCCGGCTCCGACTTTGTAGAAATGTTCGTGGGCGTCGGCGCAGCGCGCGTGCGCGACCTGTTCAAGCAGGCCAAGGAAAAAGCCCCATGCATCATCTTTATCGACGAGATCGACGCCATTGGGCGTACGCGCGGACGGGGCGCCTTCGTAGGCGGAAACGACGAGCGCGAGAACACGCTGAACCAGCTTCTCTCGGAGATGGATGGCTTCAACACCGACAAGGGGGTCATCATCATGGCCGCCACCAACCGGCCCGACGTACTGGATTCGGCGCTTCTCCGCCCCGGCCGCTTCGATCGCCAGATCATGGTGGATCGGCCGGATCGTATTCAGCGAGCAGCCATCTTCAAGGTCCATACGCGGAACCTTACCATCGCTGAGGGGATAGACATGGAGATGTTGGCGAACATGACGCCGGGCTTCGCCGGGGCGGAGATCGCCAATGTGTGCAACGAGGCTGCGCTGCTGGCCTCGCGGGAGGGCAAGGACGCCGTCGAGGCGGTTGACTTTGAGAAGGCGATTGACCGCGTCATCGGTGGGCTTGAGAAGAAAAACAAGCTCATCTTGCCGGAGGAGAAGAGGATTGTGGCCTTCCACGAGGCCGGGCACGCTACCATCGGCTGGTTCCTCGAGCACGCCGACCCAGTTATCAAGGTGTCCATCATACCGCGCGGACTCGCAGCGCTCGGGTTCGCCCAGATGCTGCCGGACGAGCGGTATATCACCACCGAGCAGACATTTCTGGATCGGATGGCGATGGCGATGGGTGGCCGGGTGGCCGAGGAGGTCATCTTCAACCACCTCTCAACCGGCGCCCAGAGCGATCTGGAACAGATAACCGGAATGGCCTACGCGATGGTCGTTCAGTTTGGCATGAGTGAAGCGGTGGGGCACGTCAACTTCAATGTGGCGAAGCGGCAGGAGATGCAGTTCTACAAGCCGTACTCCGAGAAGACGGCGGAGTTAATAGACACCGAAGTGAAACGCCTTATCGATGAGGTACACGACCGGGCGCGTCGGCTTCTGGAAGAGAAGGATGAAGTATTCAGGACGTTGGCGGAGGCGCTTCTTGAGCGCGAAGCGCTCAATGAGAAGGATCTAATAGAATTGCTGGGAGAGCGGCCATTTAAGCGGCCCACCTATGATCGTCCTGCTACGCCTGACGACGATGGCGAATCTGCTACGGAAGAGAGTACGCAGGATGGAGCCATGGACAATGTGGCTTTGACAAACGGTGAGGCTCCTGTCGGCGGCGATGGGACAGCGGAAGCCGAGGCAAGTTCGCTGACGGCCGATGAGGATACATAGAGATGAGGCAAATGGTTGTGCTTGAAGCAAGCACTCAATCCTTTTGTTGATGAAAGAGCCACGTTTTCGCGCCCGGGTTGTTCGATGTGGGTTAACAAACGTATTCTAACGGGTTAACGATGAGTACGCTAACCGGGGCTGGGCAAGTTGGATCACTTCGACGTATCGATGATCCATCCACATCGAACGGCGAGTATACGGCTAGGCATGTTGGTTCTGATGGCAGCCATTGGCGCTCTGTTTGTTTACAAATATGGATCGCGTATTTCGGTGCACGCCGCGTTGTATGCAGGGATCTATGCTGTGCTGTTCCTTGCCGCTGGAGTTGTCGTATGGCTGCGTTCAGGTCTGTCAGGAGGGCGTGTCTCTGCGCAGCTTAGGCTTCGTTCGAAGGGCTTCCTAATCGTTGTAGCCTTGATTGTTGTGGCTGCGGTTGCAATAACCATATTATTACCAGGCTCAGGACGGTTAGGTCGCCTCCCCGCAATCGACATCTGGCTTGGGCGGTTGTTGGATGGAACCTTCCCCTACGGCCCTCCGGGCAATCCGTCTGGATTTCCAGGATTGTATCTCCTGGCGGCCCCTTTTTATTTGCTGGGGATCCCAGAGTTTATGGCTGTGTTCGGCCTCTGCGTATTTGCTGGAATAGTGGCCTTGGGGGTACCGCAGCAAACAGAACGAATGGCGGTGATGATGACGCTGGCAGCTCTTCCTACTACCTGGTACGAGGTACTGCTCAAAAGTGAACTTCTGCTCAACATGGTCCTGGTTATCGGTTCGCTGATCGCTGCCGAAAGGCTTCTTAGAAATCCTGAAAGGTCAAGTCCCTCAAGCAAAAAAAGCAATGCCGGCCGTACTCTGCTTGTTGGTGTTCTGTTCGGATTTGTCCTTTCAACCCGGCTAACGGTCGCGGTCGTTTATGGTATGTATTTGGTCTGGCGATTCCGGAGCGGCGCTAGGCAGGGAATAGTGGTAGCAATAGTGGCGGTGGTCGTGTTTTTTGTGCCCTTGCCTCTATTCATTTTGTGGGACCGTGCCACATTCCTGGAATGGGGTCCGTTTGCAGTACAATCACTATATCTCCCAACGTACGTTGTGGTTGCTTTCGGTGCAACCGGGCTCTTTTGCGCCTTCGTGGCACGCAACCCCTCAGAACTGTTGGCCTTCGTAGGCTACGTCCTTTTCGCACTGACAGCGGCTTCCTTTGGGTATGCAATCGCCGAGTATGGCTTTGTCGAGGCCGTGATGGATGGATACGACATCACGTATTTCATTTTCTGCATTCCATTTTTTGTGATCTCACTTTCGTCATTTACTTTCGTTCGCCGACCGGATGAATCTACATGAACTGCTTACGGCGCGATTATCCTTGGGTACCATTGTGGGCACGTGATCTATATCAGTTTCCGTTGTTCGCTGAAGCTTTACATCAAAACGGCCAGATTAGGGCGCTTCGCAGGATTTTGATGGTGTGCCAATATTGAGGTTTGGGGTGGGACCTCCGTATCTTGCAAGTCTGAGCTTTCGCCATTTCGAGGATTTCGAGGACGCGGCTCAACCCACGAACTCACACTATCACGTGCCTACAATTCAGCAACTTGTCCGCAAAGGGCGTTCGCCGAAGCGGAAGAAATCAAAGTCGGTTGCGCTCCAGGGAAACCCGCAGCGCAGGGGCGTTTGCACCCGTGTTTACACTACCACGCCAAAGAAGCCGAACTCGGCCTTGCGGAAGGTGGCGAAGGTGCGCCTCACCAATGGCTACGAGATCATCGCGTACATCCCCGGCGAGGGGCACAACCTGCAGGAGCACTCCATCGTGCTCGTTCGCGGGGGCCGTGTCAAAGACCTTCCGGGTGTGAAATATCACATCGTTCGTGGCGCACTCGATACGGCCGGTGTCGCAGATCGCCGCCAGAGTCGTTCCAAGTACGGCACCAAGCGCCCCAAGAATTAAGCGCGCGGCTAACTAGCCGCCCTGATCCCGACCACAGGTCCAACGTTACAGGCTCATGCGCAGAAAACAAGCAGAAAAGCGGATCCCGACCCCCGATCCGATTTATGGCGACGTTACCGTTGCCAAGTTCATCGCCGCCATTATGCGCGACGGCAAGAAAAGTATTGCGCAGAAGCTCGTTTACAGCTCGTTCGATTCGATCGAAGAGCGGAGCGGCGAGCCGGGTGTCGAGGTCTTCCGCAAGGCCATCAACAACGTGGCGCCCCTCGTTGAGGTCCGCAGCCGCCGTGTTGGCGGCGCCACCTACCAGGTGCCGATTGAAGTTCGCCCTGAGCGCCGCACTAGCCTAGCGTTCCGCTGGCTGATTCAGTACGCCCGCCAGCGCGGCGACAAGAGTATGTCCAACCGCCTCGCTGCCGAACTGATAGCCGCTTCGAAGGGTGAAGGCGGAGCCGTGAAGAAGAAAGACGACACCCACCGCATGGCCGAGGCGAACAAGGCCTTTGCCCACTTCCGACTTTAGACAGCCCAACGTTAGGAGCCTCGAGCTCGATGACACGACGATGAGCATCCACGGAAAATCTTTTTCGCTCGACAAGACGCGCAACATTGGCATTACGGCGCACATCGACGCCGGGAAGACTACGACTACGGAGCGCATCCTGTTCTACACCGGTCGCCTGCACCGCCTTGGTGAGGTGCACGAGGGTGGCGCCACTATGGATTGGATGGAGCAG
>JADFLK010000164.1 GCA_022564455.1 Bacteroidota bacterium | reverse complement strand
AGATCGACAACGCTAATAACGCGGGCTGAACATCGATCTCCTCCGACGAGAGATCGCTCCAGTTTGAGACCATCGACCAGCCGAGAAAAGAGAAGGTAGCGACGATAGCGCCGAAGACGATCACGGGTCTGGCAACGGCGATGATAGTGGAGGTGCGCGCTCTTAGCCCCATGTCAATAGTCAGGCGAAGCGCCTGTTCACAGCGGAGCATACCATAGGGCACGGCTCAGACGTATCGGCTAGCGCCGGCACCGGACGGCCAACGTTGACATCGCGACGACGATAACCCTACCATGCACGGAAGCGGCAGCCGGATACCGCCCATACAGGAAGGCGGCAGCTAGATAGCGCCGCCGGGAGGACGGACACGTGGTCGAAGCTGGACCTGCCGTGAACGATGCTACGGCAACCGCGGATGACGCCTCTCACGCCGTATCCGTCATCGTCCCCGTCTACAACGGCGCCCACGTTCTCCCGAAGACGGTACCGGCGATGCTCGCCCAGAATGAGCCCGCGCAGTGGATCTTTGTGGATGATGGCTCAACGGATGAAACGCGTTCGACCCTGGAAGGCCTCATTGCCAACGCGCCACGGAAGGAGGGACGCACGACTGATGTTCTCTCTCATCCCACAAACAAAGGCAGGGCTGCTGCCAGGAATACGGGCGTCGCTGCCGCAGGCGGAAATATCCTGGCTTTCATGGATGCTGATGTGGCGCCTGCCCCCGGCTACCTGAATGCCCTGATCGGCGCCATGAACGGTTCCAATGCGGTTGCTTGTGTTGCTAGATTGGAAATGGCTGAAGCGGACTTCTCGAAGCCCTACCATCGATACTTGACGTCTTCAAAGAGAGGGCCACAGAAGCACGACCCGGCAAAACCTTTACCGTGGAAACACTTGCTGCTCGGTTTATCCGCCGTGAACTCGGACGTGGTACACGAGACTGGTGTGCTCAACGAATCGCTGACGTACGGTGAGGATCTCGAATTTGCCTACCGAATTTCGCAGCGGCATCCCCATGGACTCAGGTATGCTCGCGGCGCAACGGCGCAATTGTACGATATCGGCGATTTATCAACTGCCCTATCAAAGATGATCGAGTTCGGGCGAGACAATCTGCCTGCAATGGTCGCCGATTACCCGGAATTGGCTCGGTGGACCGGCGTTGATGTCGTACATTCGCCGGCCAGGAAGAGTGCTCGGCGTGTTGCTGCGGGCCTTTTGCTCAAGCCTGGACTTGCGCAGCGGGTACACGGTATACTTCCCCGTCTACCGCCAGGCCTGTCCGATTACGCCGTCCGCTACCTTCTCGGCTTTACACTCGCGACCAGTTATCAAGAGGGCCTGAGAGCCCTGAACACGAGCTAACCGCCTATTTGCTTCGATACGTCACTACTACCCTCGCTGCTCAACCGACGTGTCCGCAATGGTTTGTACTCGCTTCCGTGCCCTAGGTACACTACTCTGCACCCTCGTTGCGTTTCCGCTAAACGCTCAGTCCGAGTTAATCGTTCGGCTGGAGGATGGTTACAACGGTCCGCTGAAAACTGCGCTCGAAGAAGCGCGTGTTGTTCCGGGCGCACCAGCCGCTTTGTTTGAGGACGTTGTAAGCGTCCACCGGGCATTCTCAGGACACGTACAGACCGGCTCGTGGACGGATCGTGTGTTTGTGCTCGCACTGGACGACGCCTCGCTAACTGCACGCCAGCTGAACAGGTGGGCCGCAACACCCGGTGTGCGGTACGTCCAATTCAACGGCACGTACGACCTGGATATCGTGGATGATCTGGACGACGAGCCCTTCGCCGATAGCCTCGGCCACCTCCGCGTCATCCGTGCCGACGAAGCGTGGGAGCAAACCACGGGTTCCGCCTCCGTACTGATTGGCCTCGTCGATACGGGTCTCTACATGGAGCACCCTGATTTTGTGGGCCAGGTGTGGATCAATCCCGGAGAAATCCCGGACAACGGAATCGACGACGACGGAAACGGTTTTGTTGATGATGTGAACGGTTACGACTTTGTAGATCGGAGCGTGAACGTGGGTAGTGGTGATTATTACGTGCGCGACAACGACCCTTCGGAGGATGGCACGCAGGAGCACGGAACGCTCACCGCCGGTGTGATGTCGGCAGCGCTGGGAAACGGGGCCGGAATTGCAGGTGTAGCTCCCGGCGCGCGCATCGTCCCCATCCGCGCGTTTGGCCGAGACGGCGTGGCGGAGGACGATGACCTGGCTGCGGCCATCGTGTACGCGGCCGACCTTGGCGTGGATGTCATCAACCTGTCCTTCGGCCGCACCGAGGACAGCCCGTTGCTCCACGAGGCCATTCAATACGCTTACAATCAGGGGACGGTCGTGGTGGCCTCCGGAGGCAACGCAGGTGGGGATGGCGCGCACTACCCTTCGGACTACCCGGAGACGATTGGCGTGGCTTGGTTCACGAGCGACGGCTCCGATATCGAGCCCGTTGGTGGCCAGTTTGGGCCTGGGATTGATCTTGGCGCCCCCGGTACGGCAATTTTTACCACCCTCGCGCCGCACGAAAGCGATCCCCGCCCGATTGAAGAGCAACTGTACGGGCGCCGGAGCGGGTCGTCTCTCTCAGCCCCGCAAGTCACCGGCGCGGCTGCCTTACTCCGTTCCATCGATCCGACGTTGAGCCCGGAATCCATTCGAGGCATCCTTACCGCTACCGCCCGCGACCTGCGCGAGCCGGGCTGGGATACGCATACGGCTGCGGGCCTCCTGGATGTGGCCAACGCCCTCGGCCTACCGTATCCCACCAACGTCTCCCTGATCAACCCTGAGCAAGACGGCGGGGCCGCAAACGAGATGCCCATCGTTGGTTCCACCATCGCGCCGCTGTTCGCGTCGTGGAGCGTGGACTACGCAACATTCGATCCTACTATAATCGAGGGCGATCCGATTGGAGCCTGGACGCCCATCGTAGATCCCGTGCAGACGCAAGTCCGCGAAGACACCCTGGGTGTCTGGAACGTAAGCGGCGTAGAGGAAGGCCTCTATCTCGTCCGCCTCGTGGTCCACCTCGCAAACGGCCAGACGCTCGAAGACCGCCGTCGGGTGACCATCGACCGCTCACCGCCCGTGATCGAGGTAACGTTCGCCGGGCCGGCCTACTTCGATGGAAGGCAGGGCGTGCTCGTCGAGGTAAGAACGGACGACGTTACGGAGGCAACGCTTGAAGTTGAGCGTGGAGGAGGGATGACGGCGTACGTAGCCGCCGAAAACCGAGAGCAGTTACACGGCATGTTCTGGCCCAATGAATTGAGCGAGGTAGGGATGGTTACGGCTCGGGTGACCGTTGAGAACGCATCCGGCCTTACGGCCTCCTCAGAGACAACGGTGGAGCTGGATGCACTCCATCTCAACAGCGCTCTGTTCACGGAGACCGTTCTCGACATGCCGTCGGGTTACTTCATGGAGAAGGCCACGGATTTCGATGGCGACGGCCTGCCCGAGGTTGTGTTCAACCGCCTCGTAGACGGCGAGCCCAGCGACAGCGTGCTCATTTATGAATGGGCAGGTGAGAACATGTTCGTCCGGCAGAGAGAGCTCATTGCGAGGCTCATCCCACGCGACGAGGGAGACACGGATAACGACGGACGCCGCGAACTGCTTTTCCAGTTCGGGCCGAACACATTTCTAGCTGAGGCCGGCGCAAGAGCCGCCGATTGCCCCGGTCTGAACAACACACAGGCCTGCTATCCCAACGACATCGATTTTGAAGACACGACGCCGTCGGGCTCCTCGCAGCGCACGCTCTGGGGTGTGAAACTCGTCGATCTCGACGGCGACGGCATAGGTGAAATAATAGGCCACGATCTGAGGATAGCGACACCAGCCGATGGCGCTGTGGCTGTACAGTGGCGAATCTTCGAGAGAAACGGCTCCACGTTTACTCAAATCGCGGAGCTTGACAACCCAACGGGCAACTCAGACGATGAGGAGCCTGAAAATGTGTTCAACGACCTGCAAGGGCTAGCCGGTGATTTTGACGGTGATGGAAAGAATGAATGGCTCAGCGGCGATTACGACGGCGACTACATCCTGTACGAGCACACGGGCGGGCACAACTTTTCGGTGATCTGGACCTTTGAAACGGATCGCTACAGTGCCGGTGCGCGCCTCGTGCAGGGCGACTTTGATGGCGACGGCATTAATGAGTTTTGGGGGATGACGACGCCAAAAACTGCCGGTGGTATCGACGGTGCCGCTTTCGGGTTGGCCCAGGGATTTGACAGCACCGGTGACAATCAGTTTGCTCTTTTTCAGACCCTTGCCTTCCAGAGCCTAACCACGCGCTACGGCACGATGGCCGCGGCCGACTTTGACCTCGATGGCACGGATGAACTGATTGTCGTCCACTCGCCGGATTTGTGGATCTTCAGCGCGGCCAACGACTGGAAGCCCATCTTCCACACCGGAGCTTTGCCCGGCGCGAACGGACCGACGGGTCTGCGAAGCATCCGGGTCGTGGTGGAAGACTTCACCGGCGACCTTGTACCCGAGATCCTCGTCTCCGGCGCTGACGGGCAGTCGAGGCTCTTCACCTACAACTCCACACAGGCAGGGCTCGCGCCGCCTCAGTGGGCTTCCGCTTACGCGGTAGACGCTGCGAGCGTCCATCTTTCATGGAGCACCTTGGCCGACTCTGTAACCGTATTTGCGGCCACACTGGGCCAGCCATTCAATCCTCTTGCCACCACAACGGACGCCGAGCTAAACGTATCCGCAACGGCAGAGCAGCAGTACGTGCTCCGGGCCTGGTACGGAAGCGCTTCGTCAGAGTTGAGCGCGATCCAGCAAGTGCGTCCCCATGCTCCAGCAACTGTGAACAATGTTGTCTACCTGGCCGGTAACTACGTGCGCCTCACGTTCACGGAAAAACTGGATCTGCAAACGGCGCCCGAGCAATTCGTGCTGGGAGGATCAATAGGGCCCTCAGCCCTTCTCTTTGAAGACAACGGTTTCTCCGTAGCGCTTCAGTTTGATGACTTGCAGGCCGGCGCGAACACCATCGGATGGAGCGAAGTACGCGATGCGGAAGGCACGCCCGTAGGCCAGGAAGAGGTCGCTATTGACGTTCCCGCCGCCAACGCGGAGGGAACGCTATTCCTCGTTTCGTGGGAGATAATGGATGGCAGCAGCGCGAAGCTTGTGTTCAACATGGCGCTTGATGCCACACAGGCGCGCGATATATCCAACTACCGCGTCGATCCAACGGGACAGGTCACGTCCGTCATATTCAATACCGCAAACCCTGACGCCGTTGAGTTGACGATAGATGGCCGCGCACTGGGCGCGACAGGCCTTCAAACCACCATTGTTGTTTCTGGGCTGGTAGGCGCCGCAGGCGCTACACTAGCGCCCGAAGGGAATGTGGCCACGCTCAGCGCTTTTTCCGACGACCTTACGGACGTGTACGTCTTTCCCAACCCGTTCCGGGCAGACCAACATGCCGGGCGCGTTGTCATTGCGGGGCTGCCTCGCACGGCCGCCATTGAGGTCTACGCGCTGGACGGCGCGCACGTGCGGAGCCTGGAGGAGTTCGATGGAGACGGCGGCACGCCGTGGGACCTCACCGACGACAACGGCGAGCAAGTACCTTCCGGGATCTATCTGATTCGAA
>JADFLK010000163.1 GCA_022564455.1 Bacteroidota bacterium | reverse complement strand
CAACAGGTGAACCCGTGGTTTCTGCTAGCTGCCGTTGGAACGGTCGTCGCGCGGATTGCTTTCGGTGCTCTACGGCTCAACTATCTCTCTCACGGGCTGCTCAACTTTCGAGAGAGTGTCAGGAGTCAGCTTGCATGGGACTTCTTCGGAGCTGTCACGCCATCCTCCGTTGGAGGAGGTCCGTTTATAGTCGTGTTTATCTCCAAAGATCGAGGCATCTCGCTGGGCGACTCGACAGCCATCATCCTCTTCTCGACGCTACTGGAGATGCTGTGGCAGGCGTTTCTCATTCCCACCATAGTTGTGCTGTCTTTCTATTTCGACGTGTTTCCGGCTGCCATGGGCACGGTCGGCTTCTCGGCGATGATGGTGGCGTTTCTGATTTATGTGGGCTGGGTTTCATTGCTGGCGTACAGTACGCTCATCAACCCGCGGTTTTTGGCGGTGCTCGTGGGCACGGCTTTCAAGCTGCCTTTCCTCCGGCGCTTCCGCACTCGTGCACTGCGGACGATGGGTGAGATGCGCAGCCGCTCGGAACTTCTGCGCTCGGAGACGCCGATGTACTATGTCAAAGGCTTTCTGATTTCTCTGGTACCGTGGCTCAGCCGGTATGCGCTTCCCATGTTTCTCATCTGGAGTGTATATCCAGCGGTCGACAAGCTGCTAGTGTTTCTGCGCGCTGCGGCGCTGCAACTCGGCGCCCTCTTCATGCCCACGCCTGGTGGCGCCGGCGCCGTGGAAGGCCTTTATCTGCTGTTCTTTGGGCCCCCCATCATGCCGCAGTCGTTGGTGGCACCCACGCTGCTTGTTTGGCGGCTGCTTAGCTACTACCTCTTCATCTTCGTGGGTATCTACATCGCCATCCAGTATGTCCAGCGGAGGGTGACGGCGCGTTCTGCGGAGCCGGTAGCGGAACCTGTGCCTTCAGATACGTAATCCCATTGCTCTGTCAATGGCGTATTCGGTGCTGGTTAAGCGTCTGTGGGTGATGCTTGTGCGGGCCGCTAGTAGTTACCTTCCCCGGCTTGATTTTCCGCACCGCTGAATGGCCGGCAGCCCCACGCAGGTTAAACGTACCCGAGAAATAGAGGAAGTAACGAACCTCTATTTCATCCACCCGATGAGCCGGGTGCTGGTTTCCATTTTTGCGAGGTTCGGTATCCATCCCAACCTGGTTTCGATCACAGGGATGGTATTCGGTGGCCTCGCAGCATGGGCCTACTTCTATCACAGCCAGTGGGAGATGGCGCTGGCCGGTTTTCTGTTGATGATCGGCTGGCATGTGATGGACGGTGCGGATGGCCAACTGGCGCGCCTCACCGGCAAGACGTCGGAGATCGGCAAGGCGCTGGATGGCCTGTGCGACCACCTCACGTTTGCGCTTGTTTACATCAGCCTGGCATGGGCGGCAGCGCCCGAGTTCGGGCCGGTGGCATGGTGGCTCATGGTACTCGCGGGCATCAGCCACGTCATTCAGGCGAGCACGTACGAGTTCCAACGGCAGATGTACGACTACTGGGTGTTCGGCAAGGAATCTGCGCACCCAGTCATGCCGGAAGAGTTCAGGCAGGGCATGAAAGGCAAGAAAGGATTCAGCCGCTTCTTTGGAGGCGCTCTTCTCACGTACCTGAGCATCCAGAGCCGCGTGGCGGGGGCCGACCCACTGCTTATTGCACAGTTTGAATGCATGAAGGAAGAGGGTGAGGGGAAGAAGGTGAGTGAAGTCTACCGTAGCACAAACCTCAGCGCGGTAAAGACGTGGTCCATCCTGTGCTCCAATTACCGTACGATGGCCGTCTTCATTGCATGTCTTGCTAAAAACCCGCTCTACTTTTTTCTTTTTGAGATCGGCTTTTTGAACGTTGCGCTTGTCTCACTGCGTATGATGCAGGCGAGGCGCAATCAGCAGCTTCTCTCTCGGCTATCAAATTGCACGGACGCCGTTCCGCAGGATGTACTTGCCGCAGCTTGAAGGCTCCTTCTTTTGTTCTAGTATGCAGGACTCCCCCTTTCCCAAACCAGAATCCAGATCGTCATGATTGTTTCTCCACACGAGGGCAAACTGCTTGTTCTTACGCCCGGCCTAGGTGCCGTGTCCACGACGTTCATCGCAGGCGTCGAACGCATTCGTAATCACGGCGCAAAGCCAATCGGTTCGCTCACGCAGATGCAGGCGATCCGCCTCGGCCGCCGCTCCGAAGATCGCCGCGAACTCATCTCTGATTTCTGCGGTCTCGTGCCTCTCGAAGACATTGAGTTCGGTGGCTGGGATGTTTTTGCGGATGATGCCTTCGATGCAGCCAAGCGCGCAAATGTACTGAGCTACCAGGATCTGGAGCCCATCGAAGACTTCATGCGGACCATCAAGCCGATGTCGGCCGCGTTCGACAAGGCGTACGTTAAAAACCTTGACGGCCCGAATGTGAAGCAGGGCGCCAACAAGATGGAAATCGCCGAGGACCTCCGCGCCGACATCCGCAACCGCATGGAAGAGACCGGCGCGGCGCGCGCCGTGATGGTCTGGTGTGGTTCTACCGAGGTGTACACGCGCCCCTCCGCCTGCCACGAGTCGATCGAGGCATTTGAGCAGGGCATGCGCGACAACGATCCGGCCATCGCACCATCGCAGTTGTATGCGTATGCGGCCATTATGGAGGGCATCCCCTACGCGAACGGCGCGCCAAACCTCTCAGCCGACTGCCGAGCGCTCGAGGCACTCGCCCACCAGAAGGGCGTCGCCATAGCAGGCAAGGACTTCAAGACCGGCCAGACTCTCATGAAGACCATCCTCGCGCCGGGCTTCAAATCGCGGATGTTGGGCATCGCCGGCTGGTTCTCCACCAACATCCTCGGCAACCGCGACGGCGAGGTGCTCGACGACCCGGAGGCTTTCAAGGCGAAAGAAGTGACCAAGACGGGTGTGCTGGATACGATCCTCCAGCCCGAGGTCTACCCAGATCTTTACAAAGACCTCTACCACAAGGTCCGCATCAACTACTACCCGCCGCGTGGCGACTCCAAAGAAGGCTGGGACAATATCGACATCTTCGGCTGGCTCGGCTACCCGATGCAGATCAAGGTGAACTTCCTCTGCCGCGACTCCATCCTCGCCGCGCCCATCGTGCTCGATCTCGCGCTCTTCCTCGACCTCGCCCACCGCGCCGGCCGTTCAGGAATCCAGGAGTGGCTGTCGTTCTACTTCAAGGGGCCGCACGTGGAGGAAGGCCACGTGCAGGAGCACGACCTTTTCATCCAGCACGTCCGCCTGAAGAACACGCTGCGCGTAATGATGGGTGAAGAGCCGGTGACACACCTCTCGGAGAACTTCGCCGACGAACTCGCATGAGTTCGGCTGCCCGTACAGGCGTCGTTCTGGCGGCGGGCTTTGGTTCGCGGCTGAAGGGCGTAGTCGCCTCCACCGATCTCAAGCCGCTGACGCCGGTTGCCGGCACGCCGCTCATTGTCCGCACCCTGCGGAGCCTTGAAAAGGCTGGCTGCGGCCGCGTGGTGATTGTGCTTGGCCACCACGCCGAGACGCTGCGGACGGGTATCGAGGCCATCTACAATGGTCCGCAGGAACTGGTCTTTGCGACGAACGAGCGGTACGAGAAGCAGAATGGCCTCTCCGTGCTGGCCGCGCGGCCCTTCATCGAAGGAGGCTTCATCCTTACGATGGCCGACCATGTGTTCGGGGATGAAGTGATGGTACTGGCCGGGAGCTACGTACCGGAACCCGGCCACGCCGCGCTGCTGGTGGATTACAAGCTCGATTCCATCTTCGATATGGATGACGCCACCAAGGCGCTAGTCGAGGACGGCAACATCATCGCCATCGACAAAAAATTGGCGGACTTCAACGCCGTGGATACGGGCGTCTTTGTCTGTACCGACGGCTTGATGGATGTACTCCAGGCCCTCGATGACGAAAACGGCGATGCCTCGTTATCCGACGGCGTACGTCGCCTCGCGGCATTCGGCCGTATGCACGCCCTCGACATCGGCGACGGCTTCTGGCAGGACGTGGACACGCCGGAGATGATGGGGCACGCTGAAGCGGTTTTGTGGTAGAGATCCCGGATTCGGAGGGTACAACTCGCCATTTCAGGCTATAACCTGAGAACGACGGGAACTATTTAAGGCTATTGCCTGATTCTGATGCCAACCTGGAAGGGCGAGTCCGCAACCCGCGAACCTCGTATCAGGATTTGCGTTGCACCGGTTGAGACCCTACACCCAACCAGGTACATGCAAGCCCATGCGAACCGAAACGATTCGCCTGAAGGTGCCCCGAGAGGTTGCGAAGCGCTTCAAGGACGCCTCGCCCGAACAGCGCGAGCGGGCAAGTTCCGTCGTTGCACGGGTGCTCATGAGCGCGGACGAGGCGGCGGAAGAGTTCAGTCGCATCGCGACGAATCTTTCGCACGAAGCGCAGGAAAGCGGATTGACCGAAGACGGCCTCGACGAATTGCTTGGCACATATTCCTGCCTGTTGTAGGCTCGGGAGTTTTGGTTTTGAAGTCTCCCCTTGGGGCGATTACCCCGCCATTCGGCGGGGGGAGGGGTGTTGCGCTGTCAGTAACCAACAAGGGAGTTCGGCGTACCTCCAACCATGCCGACCCTCCATATCCGCCTAACAAAGAAACCCGACAGCTCTAGGAGCTTGTCTGACTAAGGGATTGTAGCGAGGCGAGTGGGAATCGAGACCATTATTTCGATCTTTTGAGGCGTATAGTGGGGCTACGCAATGAAAAAGATCCCGGGAATGGTCCGAATTACCGCCACCGCAGTAGAACCATCCTAATTCCGATAGACTCCTAACCCCGAGAATCGGCGGCAAACTGTCACGGTTGTCTGTATTCGGACGCTGTTGAGGGCGATTTCGTAGATCTGACGCTGGTGTTTAAGATAGATTTCGTATCCTTGTTCTTCTTTACCCTTTCCCACCGTCAATCCTCTCTGAGGTACCATTATGAAATATTTCAACTCATTCACATCCACGCTTTGCCTGGCGCTGCTTCTAGCCTTATCGGCAATTCCGGTAGCCGCTCAGGATTATTCCAATGACGCGCCTTCCGCCAATGCCGCTGTCGTCGGACTTATTGACGGCCTTGAAGAAAAAGTCACCGCGCTTGCCGGCGCTATGAGCGACGAACAGTGGGCCTACCGCCCAATGGAGGGCGTTCGCTCGAGCAGCGAGGTCTTCATGCACATCGCGTTTGCCAATTACTTCATCCCGTCGATGCTCGGTGTCGATCCGCCCGAGGGTTTCCCAGTCACGATGGGCGCTGATGGCCCGGTAGGAATGGAGGAGTACGAGGGCACGTCCGATCGTGAAACTGTCATGGCTGCCATGGACGGGTCTTTCGATCACGTACGGGCGGCGCTCAATGGCATCTCCGAAGACCGTATGGACGAAGAAATGGAAGTCTTCGGCCAGACCATGACCGTACGCGGCTTCTGTACATTCATTGCGACGCACTTGCACGAGCACCTTGGGCAACTCATTGCCTACGCGCGCACGAACGAGGTGGTCCCACCGTGGACTGCTGCTGCCGAGGCCGCTGGTGATGCCGCCGACGGGTGATTTCGCACCCCAAGACATGAAAGAGCGCCCCGCAGCACTGCGGGGCGCTCTTTCTAGTTGTGTCTGGATCATGAAA
>JADFLK010000162.1 GCA_022564455.1 Bacteroidota bacterium | reverse complement strand
GGAAGACTTGCTTCGAACTCATCGACCCCGGCCTCGACCATTACGCGGCGCAGACGTTCACCAAAGCATATTTGCGGCACCTCACCATCGCCAACGAGCCGCTGTTCATGGAGATCGCTTCCACCCAAAACCTGGCCTTCTACCTCTGGCTGATGGCCGAAATGCGAACGGCTATTACCGAAGGCCGCTTTGCTGACTGGAGGAACGAATGGACCGACCGGGTGAGCCGGAGGTTGTAGGGGAGGTGTCAGGTGTCAAGGGTCAAGAATCAGGGGTTGGTGGTTCATTGTTAGTGGTTGCAACACCTCACCTCGATGAACAAAGCCTATAATCTTCAACCTTTCGATCTGAAACCTTCTAACCCAACTTCACCGTTCACCTCGGATCCAGCACCGCCAGATAGGCCTCGCTGTCTCCGAGGAGATCGAGGGCTTTTGCGAGTTGGGGGTCGATGTCCAACGAAAGGCGGATCTGGTCGGACTGGCCGACGTACCGGGCGAGGATTTCGCGGCGGAGGCGCTCCCTCAAGCGCGGCGCGTGGCGATCAAAATCGTCCTCTTTCTCGTCTGCGATCTCTTCACGAAGATCAGCCACCTCATCCAGCGCATCGTGGTAACCGGCATCGTCCAGATCCGCCACAAGCTCATCCAGCATCCGCTCCGCACGCGTGAGGTACGTGAAGTCCTCTGCTCCCAGATAGTTCCTAAATTCGTCCATCAAATCATCGTCTACAGTAAACAAAGTCGGCAGCGTTGAATGCTCGGCTGCGTAGTGGTTGGCAAAGAAAAAGAAGGCGGCGATGCCTCTGAGTGCCTCCTCCAGATCGCTGATTTCGCCGAGCGACACCGTTACATCCGGCTCGATGCCGTGGCCATCGTACACCGTCCGCCCGCCCATCGTCAGGAACGGATGCCTGAGGGAGTCTGGGATGCGCTCTGCCGTACCTCCACGCCCGTCTCTACCATACGTGACAGCCTGAATGAGCCGCCCACTCGGCGTATAGTACCTGGCCGTCGTCAGCTTGAGCGACGTGTTGTACGGCAGGGATCGAACCACCTGCACAAGGCCTTTCCCGAAGGTTGTCTCGCCCACGATTATCGCCCGATCATGGTCCTGAAGGGCTCCCGCCACGATTTCAGAGGCCGATGCGCTGCTGCCATCCACCAGCACAACCAGTGGAACATCGGGGGCTACTGGCGCTCCGCGTGTTCTATAGGTCCGCTCGGTCTCGACGGCGCGGCCACGTGTTGACACGACCACCTTCCCCGAAGAAAGAAACATGCCGGCGACATCCACTGCGGCTTCCAATAGACCACCAGGGTTGCCGCGGAGGTCGAGGACAAAACCCTCCAGCCCTTGCTCACTTCTCAGACGTTCGATGGCCTGCCGCATTTCGTTGCCCGCCTCCTGCGTAAAGCGCTCCAGCCGCGCGTAGCCGATGCCGTCCGTCTGGTCGCCGGCCCAGCCCGAATACGTGACGTTGTTCAAATGAATCTCGGAGCGCGTCAACACAAATGAGAGTAGGCCCGGCTCGCCTTCACGCTCTATTTCCAACGAAACCGTGGTTCCGGGTGCGCCACGAAGCAGGTTGCGGGCCTCCAACGACGACATCTCTTCAGCGCTCAGTCCTCCGATCTTTGCGATCACGTCGCCTGCGCGGACACCTTGTTCGTAGGCGCTATAGCCCTCGAACGGCACCACCACAACCAGCCGCCCTCCGCGCTCATCCACGCCGAGGCCCACCCCACCGTACCGGCCACGCGTGATGATGTCGATGTCCTCGTTATCGGCTTCATCAATAAAGACCGTGTACGGGTCGAGGGTGGCGAGCATGGCATCGATTCCGGTGCGCATGAGCTGCTCGGCTTCGAGCGGATCGACGTAACCCGCGGCAAGCTCCTCGTAGAGCCTGCCGAAAATGGTAAAGTTCTTCCGGACAGCGAAAAAGTCATCGTCAGCGGGTTGGCAGAGGCCTGAAGGGGCGACAAGCCCGGATCCTCCAACAAGGATTATGACGCCGACAAGGAGAAGAGAGCGTTTCATAGAAAAGCTTGACAGGCTAACATTTAAGCACATAACGATACCACCGCGCAGAGCATTGTTCCATGCCTCGCCTCAATAGCGTGTTGCGTGATTACGTGGCCGTGACCTCTTCATCACGCTTCCTGCCTCGCTCCACAAACACTGCCAGCCCAATGGAAAGCTCGTACAGCAGGAATAAGGGCACGGCCATGATAAGCTGGCTCATGGGGTCGGGCGGGGTGAAGACAGCGGCAAGAATGAGGATGGCAATCACAGCATACTTGCGGCCCTTTCTGAGGGCTTCCGGCGTGGCGATACCCACCTTCGCAAGGAAATACACGACCACAGGTAGCTCGAAAAGCGCGCCCGCGCCGAACGACCACGTGAGCACCATCGAGAAGTACCGCGAGATGTCGAACTCGTTGAGAATCTGTTCCGAGATTACAAATTGCGCGAAGAACTGGAGCGCCAGCGGCGTAAGGACGAGGTAGCCGAACGAGGTTCCCAGGACAAAAAAGAACGTGGCAAAGACGGACGCGAACCGGAGGCCCTTCTTCTCATCGGGGTACAGCCCGGGCTCAACGAACTTCCAAAACTGGTAAATGACAACGGGCGAACTGAGAATCAGCCCGGTTGCGAGTACGGTACCGAAGTAGGCGAAGAATTGCCCGGTAATGGTTCGATTCTGGAGCACCACATCCACGGCATCGAGGCCGAAGCGGCGGTACACGAAGAAGTCGGCGCGCGTGGGGCCCAGCAACAGTTGATCGACAACCCAATCGGCAAAGAACAGGCATCCAATCGTAAAAACAACAATGCTGGCAATGGCCTTGATGATCCGCCAGCGCAACTCCTCCAGATGATCGAGGAAAGCCATCTCGCCTTCCTGCGGCGAGTTGGGATCTGGTTCATCGGAACGTGGCCCGGTGGTCAGCCCGGCCGGCGGCGGACCAGTGGCCGACCCATCACCTGTGGATAAGGGTGTTCGTCGTTGTTCGAGCTTGTTTCGGAGGGTACGGAGCATGTCGGGGGCAAACAGAACCGAAATCTACACCCGCACCGGGCCGGCGTTCGCTTACCAGATGGGCATTGTATAGAAAACCGCAGCTTCGTTTCAGGCTACCGTACGCCCGTGTCGCCCGATGTACCCGTGTCGCCAGATGTACCGATGGCCCTGGCTCCTTCGCGCAGGTTCAGTTCCAGCAGCGATTCCACCCAGAGGCCGTCGGCTTCCAGCCGCGCGCACCCTCCACTCCACGTGAAATTGAACAACGTCATCACACCGGCTACCTCAAAACCATCGGCGCGCAAGAGCGAAACTGCCCGGGCAGCACTGCGGCCACTGTTCAGGATGTCATCCACAAGCGCGACCGGCTTGTTTCGATCGAGCGGGCCCTCCACCAGCCGCCTGCGGCCGTAGGCCTTCCGACGATCACGAATGAATCCGCCCTTGAAGACATGAGCGGTATCGCTTGCGGTTAGCACCGCACACACCATCGGGAAGGCGCCGTACCCGAACCCGGCCACCTGCTCTACGCCTCTCGCCAACAGCCGCTCAGAGAGTACGGAACCAATTTCAGCAAATATCTCGCCGTCCAGCATTGGTGTACGCGTGTCGAGCAACCAGCCAATCGGCTGTCCACGAGGGTCGGTGATCGATTCGTTCTCGCGGCGAACGAGTGCGCGCTCATACAACACATGGCCGAGACGGGTTAGCGCGGACTCGGGAACTGTACTAATATCGTTCGCCATGGTTTATGGCCGGGCTCAAAGCGCGTTTCGAAGTGGGGAGGGTGCAAACACAACCGGCCGGGCTCAGTTCCGATCCGGCAGTGCGAGCGCAAACATACGGGGAAACACCATGCAAGTGGCGTTCCAACCTGTAGAATACGCAAGACGAACGGTTCTGAGGGAACGAAACAATGCGCCGATCCTCCGTTCTAACTCACATCCACAGCCTCCAGCCCCAATTCGGAAGGGCTGTAGAGTGGAAAGGCGTCGCAAAGTGCACGAACCTCACGCTGGACGGCCGGCCGTAGCGACTCGTTTTGGGAATCAGAGAGCACGCGATCCATCATCGCTACTACCTGCCGAAACTCGTTGGGCCCAAAACCACGTGTCGTCATGGCCGGACTGCCGATACGAATGCCGCTCGTCACGAACGGGCTCTCCGAATCGTAGGGCACCATGTTCTTGTTCACGGTGATGTCGGCTTCGCCGAGTATAGCCTCCGCAAGCTTGCCGGTGATACCCCTGCTGCGGAGGTCAATCAGGCAGAGATGGTTGTCCGTACCGCCCGAGATAACCTCGTAACCAACGTCCACGAACGCAGCCGCCATCACCTGCGCGTTCTCGAT
Organism: Bacteroidota bacterium; assembly: GCA_022564455.1. The sequence continues at coordinate 1,301 of JADFLK010000162.1, read as the reverse complement.
GACCCGCTTTGCGTAAGCCTCGAAGTCGGGCTGCAACGCCTCACCGAATGCAACGGCCTTGGAGGCGATCACGTGCATCAGCGGCCCTCCGATCACGCCGGGGAACACGGCCGAATCGAGCACCTGTGTAATGGTTTTGGGTTTCCCGCTCTTGAAGGTCTCGCCGGTGGGGCTTTCGATGTCGTTGCCCACAAGGATCATCCCGCCGCGTGGACCCCGCAGAGTCTTGTGCGTTGTCGTCGAGACCACGTGTGCGTGGGGTAGCGGGTCGTTCAGAAGCTTTTTGGCGATGAGGCCCGCAGGATGAGCCATGTCCACCCAGAGCAGCGATCCTACCTCATCAGCTATGGCGCGCAGCGTCTCATAATCGAAATCGCGGCTGTAGGCAGAGGCGCCGACGGAGATCATGCGTGGCTTTATATCCTTCGCACGGTCCCGCACCTTGTCGAGGTCGATCCGTCCGGCATTCGGACCTTCTTTTTCTACTCCATAAAAATGCGCGTCGTACATCCGTCCGGAGAAGTTGACCGGGCTGCCGTGTGTGAGGTGCCCGCCGTGGGCGAGGTCAAGGCCCAGCAGCCGGTCGCCGGGTTTCATGAACGCCAGGTAGACGGCGTGGTTGGCGGTAGCACCTGAGTGCGGCTGGACGTTCACCCACGCGGCGCCGAACAGCTCTTTTGCTCGCTCGCGGGCCAGTTCTTCCGCTTCATCCACAAACTGGCAGCCGCCGTAGTACCGCTTGCCGGGAAGACCCTCAGCATACTTGTTCGTCAGTGGGCTGCCAAGCGCCTGCAGCACGGCGGGCGATACAAAGTTCTCCGACGCGATCAGTTCGATACCGTCGTTCTGGCGGTCAATCTCTCGGTGAATGGCCCAGAACACCTCGGGGTCTTGCCGTTGAAGGGCGTGCATGAGCGTGAGCAGTTGAGCCCACGAAGGTACGCCCAGCTCCGTGTCAGTCACCAAACATCCGCGGCCGGTCCAGTTCAAAGAACTGGCCGCCCACGCCGAGGTATTTCCACTCGCCACCGTCGTGTTCCGCTCCGTTAATATCAGTTGCGTAGGTACTGAGAATGAAGTAATTACTTCGCTCGAATGACCCCCTCGCCAGCTCCCTCGTCAACATTGCGACTAACGACCCAGGGTCCGTTCCTAACAGCGAACCGGAACTCGCCCGCGCGCTATCAGATACGGCAGTCTGCGCACGTTCGCCGACAAACGCTGCGAAATCGTCATTGTCTGGGTTAAATAGAGCGAGGGTGCCCAGCGCTATCAGAAGGAAGAATGCGAATTTCATGGCG
>JADFLK010000003.1 GCA_022564455.1 Bacteroidota bacterium | reverse complement strand
GTCGAGATCATTACCGCGTCGCAGGGAGGATAGTTCGGTGGACAGAGAACAGAGAACAGAGGACGGAGGACGGAGGACGGAGGATGGAAGGCTTGCGTCGGCGTATAGAGAAGGTGATGGGGCCGTGGATGCGGTGCTTCGGCCTCAACCGCCGGACGAATGGCATCTTGCAGGATTGACGCTGCGGTCGCGTGTGCTCCTTGGGACGAGCCGGTATCCGAGTCTTCAGACGTTGTTGGATGCGCTGGACGCCTCCGGCGCCGAGTTGGTCACTGTGGCCATCCGTCGCGTGAACCTCGGGGATGCGAACGAGGGGGAGAGCCTGCTGGGTGCGCTGCGGCAGCGGGATGTCCATGTGCTACCGAACACCGCCGGTTGCTACACGGCGAAGGAAGCAATTCTTACGGCCCAACTCGCCCGCGAGGCCCTCGAAACCGACCTCGTAAAACTTGAGGTCATCGGCGACGACGAAACGCTCTACCCGGATGCAGTGCAACTTCTCAAAGCGGCCTCAGAACTGATTAACGACGGTTTTAAGGTGCTCGCCTACTGCGGCGACGACCCCATTACCGCCCGCAAGCTGGCGGATCTTGGCTGCGCCGCCGTGATGCCTCTGGCCGCGCCCATCGGCAGCGGGATGGGCCTCGTGAACCCATACGCCCTCCGCATCATCCGCGAACTCCTGCCCGACACACCGCTCGTGGTGGACGCGGGCATCGGCACGGCCTCGGACGCCGCGCGGGCGATGGAACTTGGTTACGACGGGGTGCTTCTCAATACGGCTGTCGCGGGCGCCGAGCATCCCGTAATGATGGCGTCGGCCATCCGGAACGCCGTCGAGGCCGGCAGGCTGGCCTACCGCGCCGGGCGAATCCCGCGGCGATTGTACGCGAAGGCCTCCACGCCGGACACAGGCCACATCGATGTGGACACACGGCTGTGAGAACACTCTCACTGCCCCGGTTGATGTTGATAGCCGATGGTTTTGCGTCGGGGCGAGTCCAACAAACAGCTGGCGATGTCCAGCGTCAGGTTGTCGCGCTTGTGGAAGCTGGCTTATCGTTCGTGCAACTCCGCGATCACGCGGCGTCAGATGAGTTGTTCAGAACAACAGCCAGAGAATTGGTGGAGCACATTCGCTCTATCCGTTCTGAGCTTATCGTCTCGGTCAACTCTAGAGTCGACGTGGCCGACGAACTACACAGTGGTCTTCACCTTGGTAGAAAAATCGTGAAGCCAGTTTCCGCAACGGCCAGGTTGCATAGCTCCTCACCATTCCGACATCCCTCGTCGCGCCATGTGGCGGGACACCCCCTTGAAAGGGAGACTGTAGAGTCTCCCCGCCAGGGAAATACCCGAGCAGAGCGTGGGGGAGGGGTGTTGTTGCAAAATGTTATTGAGGCATCCGGGGGAAGAAGCCGGCCGCTCGGCTTTTCCGCCCACTCTTTCGAAGACATTCAACACGCCGCTACCAACGATTTCGATTTCGCAACCTTCTCGCCGATCTTCCCAACACAAACACACCCTGAGACGTCCGCAGTGGGAATTGACGCACTTATGAAAGTGTGCGCCTCGGTATCGGATTTATCCTTATTCGCCCTCGGCGGCATCACACCGGAGCGCACCGAAGCGTGCCTCGACGCAGGCGCATTCGGCGTAGCTGTCCTCTCCGATCTCTTGGATGCAGCCGATCCCGTGAAGAGATTGGCCGCGTACCGCGAAAGAGGTGTGCTATGAGCGAATCTCCGATCCGAACTGCCCTCACCATCGCCGGAAGCGACTCCGGGGGCGGCGCGGGCCTGCAAGGCGACATCAAGGCGTTTCAGGCCAACGGCGTGTACGGCATGAGCGTGGTTACGGCCATCACGGCGCAGAACTCTCGAGGAGTCCAGGCGGCGTACGATTTGCCGGCCGAGATCATCACGGCCCAGATCGACGCGGTGGCGGAGGATTTCTTCATCCACGCAGTAAAAACAGGAATGCTTTCCTCCGCATCCATTATCGACACGGTAGCCGACGGTATTGAGCGTCACAAGCTCTGCCCGGTGGTCGTCGATCCTGTGATGGTGGCGACGAGCGGCGACCAGCTCCTTAATCCGAACGCCGTCGGTGCCCTGAAAACGCGGATGCTCTCCCTCGCCGACCTCCTCACGCCCAACATCCACGAGGCGGAAGTGCTGGCGGGGTTTCCTGTGGCCACGCTGGACGACGCCCGCCGTGCGGCCGAGGCCATACTCTCCTTGGGGCCGAAGGCCGTACTTGTGAAGGGAGGGCACCTCAAAGGCGAGGTAGACGCGGTTGACGTGCTGGTCGATTCGGCAGGGGAGACCCTCTTCCGCGCCGAGCGCATCCACACAAAGAACACGCACGGAACGGGCTGTACGTTCGCTTCCGCCATCGCCGCCAACCTCGCGAAAGGCCACGATCTGCGAGACGCCATCCAACGCGCGAAGGCGTACCTCACCGAGGCCATCCGCCATTCCCTGTCCATTGGCCAGGGACACGGCCCGGTTAATCACTTCTGGTTTCTCGAAACGGACGAGGCCACTCCGAAACGTCGTTGACGGTTGCGGTAATCTTCACTTGTGGCCTCTTTTTGCCCGCTCGTATCTTTCGGGCCTACGAGGAGTAAACAGCTCCCAATGTGCCCGTAGCTCAGCTGGATAGAGCATCTGATTACGGATCAGAAGGTCACAGGTTCGAATCCTGTCGGGCATACAAAAAGGCCGGAATCGCCGTCAGGCGGCGCCGGCATTTTGCTTTTTGGGGAGGTGAGAACGCCCCAAAGGGCTCGCCGGAAGCGGGCCCGGAGAGTGACTCATTGAAGGCGCTGCGGGATTGCTGGGCCGTACCTTGCGCTCGCTGCACACGTGCCCGTAGCTCAGCTGGATAGAGCCTCTGACTTCGAATCAGAAGGTCGGGTGTTCGAATCACCCCGGGCACGCCAAGTCGGTGGAATGGTCATCAGGCCGTTCCGGCTTTTTTCTTTTGGAAGGGTGAGAATTAGGGGAGGAGTCCAACACGAGCGAGCGAATCCAACGACTGATGGAGGTCCGCAGAAACGCGAGGCCGTAATTATCTTTCCGAACAATGCGCGCGTGCCCGTAGCTCAGCTGGATAGAGCGTCCGACTACGGGTCAGAAGGCCGGGCGTTCGAATCGTCCCGGGCACGCCAAAGCCAGATCGTCTCGTACGGCACCGTGCGGGGCGATTATTTTTGGCTTCTTGAATCACATGTTGGAACTAATCGTTTGTCCTATCATCCTAAACTCGTATCTATCGCATAAGAGGGCATCCGCACGGCCGGAATGTTTCACTTTTACCTCAACGACCAGGAAGTTCAGACGACCGACCCGGCGGGCACGCTGGTCCTGGATTACGTGCGCCAGAGGGCAAAGCTCATGGGAACCAAGGAGGGCTGCCGAGAGGGGGATTGTGGGGCCTGCGCGGTGCTCATTGGTGAGTTGGAAGGCGAGCGTGTCGTCTACAAACCAGTCACCTCTTGCCTGATGCCGCTGGGCGAAGTGCACGGCAAACATCTGGTGACGGTCGAGGGGTTGAACGGCGAAGCCCTCTCGCCGGTGCAACAAGCCATTGCGGACGAAGGCGCGACGCAATGCGGCTTCTGCACGCCCGGCATCGTCGTCTCGCTGATGGGCTACCTGATGGAGGATGGCGCCGAGATCACCTCCAAAGGAGTGAAGACCGCCCTGAGTGGTCATCTGTGCCGGTGCACCGGCTATCGCTCGCTCAAACAGGTTGAACCTCACCTGGCCTTGTCCATTGGCGAGGAAACAGGTCTTGAAGCATTGGTCACCAACGGGGCGTTGCCTGCCTACTTCCTGGAGATGCCTGAGCGGCTGCGCGCTATTGCGCCCTTCGGATCACAAAATGGACAGGCCTCGCCTCACGTCCTCATTGCCGGGGGAACGGATATCTACGTGCAACAGGGCGACGCGCTGCCTGAAGCGCAGGTACACGTCCTCAATCTGCGCCCGGAGATGAAAGGCATCTCCCGACAGGCGCGCTATCTGCGCGTCGGCGCGTTGACGACGTTCGAGGAGTTCGCCCGACACCCCGAGGTCATCCGCCTCATCCCGGAGATCCAGGACTACATGTTCCTCATCGCCTCGTGGCAAATCCGCAACCGTGCCACGCTGGGCGGCAACATCATCAACGCCTCGCCCGTCGGGGATATGACCATCTTGCTGCTGGCGCTGGAAGCCCTGCTCGTATTGAAAGACGGCCGGGCGTCGCGCACGGTGCCGATGACGCGCTTCTTTCGAGGCTACAAGCAGCTCGACAAGGCGCACTCGGAGATCCTGACCGAAATCCTGATTCCCGAACCTCCCGCGTCGACCAAAGTCGGCTGGGAGAAGGTCTCGAAACGTAAATGCCTCGACATTGCCACCGTCAACAGCGCTATCAAGGTTCGCTGCGAGGATGGCGTTATCCAAGAGATCGGAGTAGCGATGGGAGGCGTCGCTCCAGTGCCACTGTTTATGAATGAGACGGCGAGGTTTCTCACCGGAAGGAATGTTTCGGTAGAGACTGTCCAGGGGGCGATTTTGATTGCGCAGAGCGAGGTGGCCCCCATTAGCGACGTGCGAGGTAGCGCCGAGTACAAGCGCTTGCTCGTGCGACAATTATTGATGGCACATTTTATCCAACTCTTTCCGGAATCAATGCAGGCAAGGGATTTCTATGAAGCACATTGATTCCGGTCTCCACACACGCGGGGAGTCCCAGTATGTGGACGACGTGCCCCCGCCGGCAGATATGCTCTATGCTGCCGTGTTCGCATCGCCGGTGGCGCATGGTACGATCCGGGCACTCCACACGCAGGAGGCAAAGGCCATTGAGGGCGTGGTGGCTGTACTGACTGCTGCCGATATTCCCGGGGAAAACCAAATCGGCCCGATCATCTCCGACGAAACGCTCCTGGCCGAGGGCGACGTGCACTACGTCGGCCAGCCGGTGGTCGTGGTGGTGGCGACCAGCCCGGAGATCGCCCGCAAGGGCGTTCGGTGCATCGCGCTAGACGTCCACGAACGTCCTGCGATTACGGATCCGCGAGAAGCCTATACGCGCGGACAGGTCATTGGCGCGCCGCGCACGTTTGTGCTGGGCGACGTAGAAAGCGCCTGGGCAACGTGCGACGTCGTCGTTGAAGGGTCATGTGATATCGGCGGACAGGAGCACCTGTACCTGGAGACGCAGCGAGCCCGTGCCGTCCCACTCGAAGACAATGTCATCCGCATCTATTCTTCTACCCAGAGCCCGTATGCCGGGCAGCGTATGGCAGCCAAGGTATTAGGCGTTTCCAACAACTCCATTGAGGTAGATGTGAAGCGGCTGGGCGGTGGCTTTGGGGGAAAGGAAGACCAGGCGACACCGTGGGCCTGCATGGTCGCGCTCGCGGCTTGGCACACGAAGAAACCCGTCGAGATGGTGCTGCGGCGGGACGAAGACATTCAGATGACCGGCAAGCGCCATCCCTACGCCTCCGACTTCAAGATCGGCGTCACCCGAGCGGGCAAGATCCTGGCTTTCCAGACATGGCACTATCAGAACGCCGGAGCAGCGGCGGACCTATCGCCGGCGGTTCTGGAACGGACGCTCTTCCACAGCACGAACAGCTATTTCATCCCCAACGTCCAGATTTTCGGAGCCTCGTGCCGGACGAACCTGCCGCCGAATACGGCTTTCCGGGGCTTCGGCGGTCCCCAGGGCATGTTTGTCATCGAGAGCGCCATTACGAAGGTGGCCGAGAAGCTGGGCCTGCCGCGCGAAGAGATCCAACGAAAAAACCTGCTCCGGGACGGCGATGCTTTTCCTTACGGTCAGCGCGTGGAGGAGGGCCGCGCAGTTCGGACGTGGGAACAGGCGGCGACCTCTTACGACTTGCCTGTCATCCAAGACCGGGTTGAACGCTACAACGCGGGACATTTTGAGACGAAGAAAGGCTTCGCGGTGATGCCGGTGTGCTTCGGCATCTCATTCACGACCACGTTTATGAACCAGGCCAGCGCTCTCGTCCACGTTTACACCGACGGCAGCGTGAGCGTGACGACCGGCGGCGTGGAAATGGGGCAAGGCCTGAGCACCAACATTCTTAGCATCGCTGCCCGATCGTTTGGCATTCATCCGGAGCGGATCAAGATTGAAAGCACCAATACGACGCGCATCGCCAATATGTCGCCGAGTGCTGCCAGTTCAACAACCGTGTTGAATGGCAACGCGACGATGGTTGCCATCGGCCAGATTCTGGATCGGCTTAAAGCCGTGGCTGCCGAAGAACTCGGCCTGCCGGATCCGGCCAGAATCACCATTGTCGACGAGCAGGTGTACTACAATGGCGACGAGACCGATTGGACCTGGACGAAGTTGGTGCAAACAGCGTATCTAAATCGGGTCGGTTTGTCGGCGCACGGGTTTTTTGCCACGCCAGGCATACACTTCGACAAGCAAAAAGAGAAGGGCCGTCCATTTGCCTATCACACCTATGGCACCGCCATCATCGAAGTCACCGTAGACTGTCTGCGCGGGATCTACGACATTGACGCGGTCAAGATCGTGCACGACCTGGGCCGTCCACTCAACGAGTTGGTCGATCTGGGCCAGGTAGAAGGCGGGTTGGCGCAGGGACTCGGGTGGATGACGACGGAGGATTTGCAGTACGACGAGCAGGGGCATCTGCTTTCCCATGCGCTGGCCACGTACAAAGTGCCCGATGTGTATTTCATGCCGGACGATCTCCAGGTGCAGTTTCTAGAGAACGCCGACGAACCCCTCGGCCCCTACGGCAACAAGGCCGTCGGTGAGCCACCGTTGATGTATGGCATCGGCGTCTTCTTTGCCATCCGCCACGCCATGCGCGCCTTCAAGCCGGACGCCGACCTGGCATTTACCTGCCCGATCACGCCGGAGCGCGTCTTGATGGGATTGCACGCCGAAGAGCGCAAAGCGATTGCGTTCACGCTTGCGACTAGCGGCAATGGAGAAGCACCAACACCCATCCCTGCACCCTCGAGAAACCCGTAACGGTAGCCTCCAACGTGACCGCATTTTGGACCACTCTTGCTTCGTACCTGCGTGGTGGGCAAAAGGTGTTCATCGCTCTCGTCGCTGAGCATACCACGCATTCGCCCGGCACAACAGGCGCCCGGATGATCGTCGCTGAGGATGGCACGATTGCAGGGACCATCGGGGGCGGGATCATGGAATACAACCTCGTCAAACGCGCACGTACACTCCTCGAAGATGGTGAATTTGCGCCGGAGCTACAGACGCTGCATCACCGGGAAAAGGGGGAGGGCGAGAAGTCCGGAATGATCTGCGCCGGGCGCCAAACCAACCTCTATTATTTGTGCTATCCGGAGCGCGACACGGATGCGGTAGAAGAAGCAGCGCGGGCACAGGGGAAGGGGCTGTCGGGCGAGATGCATATCTCAGAAGACGGAATGGGCTTCAATGCAGGGCCGCCCGTCGTGGATCAGCCGCAAATCCTGCTCGTCCAGCAATCGGGAGCGTGGCGTTATGTAGAGCAGCTCTTGAATCAGAAGCGGATCGCCATCATGGGTGGCGGCCACTGTGCCCTGGCGCTGTCGCGCATGATGCAGGGCTTGGGATATGACGTCTTTGTTTTTGATACTCGCTCCGACGTTGCCACGGTCCAGCAAAACACATTTGCCCGGTCGGTTACCATCGTGCCGGATCTTCGAGAGGCTGGGGCGCAGGTAGGCTATCCCGAACTGACCGACGTGGTGGTCATGACGACCGACTTCCCCTCCGACGTGCACAGTCTTCTCGGTGTTGTGGCCCTGCCGTTTCCTTTCGTCGGTATGATGGGCAGCCCAGCCAAGATCACTCGCATTTACAAAGAGCTGCAGAAAGCCGGCGTATCGAAAGAAGCCCTCGCCAAAATCCATATGCCGGTTGGCCTGCCCATCCACAGCAACACGCCCGAAGAAATAGCGATTAGCGTGGCCGCGCAAATCATTCAACGGAGAAATGCATTATTCGGTGCAAGGGATGGAATGATGCCGAAGGCAGGATGAGCGCCGCCGGCCCAGATCTGGTTCTCCGAAGCCGGCGGATTGTGACGCCAGACGGCATCCGAAACGGTGCAGTGTCGATTAAAGATGGCGTCATATCGAATATTGTATTTACGGAAGATATACCTCCTAATTGGCTGGTGGAAGATGTAGGCGATTCTGTAGTGATGCCGGGGCTGGTCGACAGCCACGTACACATCAACGAGCCGGGACGCACCGCGTGGGAGGGATTTGAGACGGCCACGCGGGCCGCTGCGGCAGGCGGTATCACAACGCTGGTCGATATGCCGCTAAACAGTTCGCCGGTTACGACGACCGTGGAGGCTTTCGAGCAAAAGCTGGCGGCAGCGCGAGGAAAGTTGTGGGTCGATTGCGGCTTTTACGCGGGTTTGATCCCCGGCAACACCGCTCACCTGGAGCCCTTGATTGACGCAGGTGTGCTGGGCGTCAAAGCTTTTCTTGTGCATTCGGGGATCGACGAGTTCCCCAATGCAACCGAGGCCGATCTCCGCGCCGGAATGCCGATTCTGGCTCGCCACGACGTGCCGCTGCTGGTGCACGCTGAATGCGACCTCGGAACGTCCTCAGACATGGCGGATCCCCGGAGCTACGCGGCCTACCTGGCCTCGCGCCCAAAGGCCTGGGAAAACGAGGCCATTCGTCTGATGATCGATCTATGCCGCGAATACGGATGCCCGACCCATATCGTTCACCTCTCGTCCAGCGAGGCTGTTTCAATTTTGCGGGCCGCGCGTCAAGATGGGTTGCCGGTGACGGTCGAGACCTGCCCGCACTATCTCTTCTTCGCTTCGGAAGACATCCCGGACGGCGATACGCGTTTCAAGTGTGCTCCACCGATTCGTGAGCGCGAAAACTGCGAACGGCTCTGGCAGGCGCTCCGAGAGGGCGTCATCGATTTCGTCGTCTCTGACCATTCGCCTTCATTGCCTTCGTTGAAGCGGCTGGAGGAAGGCGATTTTCAGCAGGCCTGGGGCGGCATTGCTTCCTTGCAGTTCGGGCTCCCCATAGTCTGGACGGCAGCGCGGAAACGAGGAGGATCCTTACCGGATTTGGCAGAATGGATGTGTCGTGGCCCGGCAAGGTTCCTGGGTCTGGATCATCGAAAAGGCACTATTGAGGTGGGGAAGGACGCCGATCTCGTTGTCTGGAATCCAGACGCGGCGTTCACCGTAGCGCCATCCATGATTCATCACCGGAACAAGCTGACGCCCTACGAAGGAATAGCGCTATCTGGAATTGTCGAAAAGACGTTTCTTCGAGGAGTCAAAGTGTTCGAGGCCGGACAAATCCTAGGCTCACCGGTAGGAAGAGCGGTCCTTCGCCCCTAGGTTTGTAGTTGTTGCTTCAGCGGCCATATACACCCCATGCGTTTGTAGTTGCCGCTTCAGCGGCCATATACACCCCATGCGTTTGTAGTAGCCACTGCAGCGACCATATAAACTTGTCGAAGCATGTACGATTATCGCAAGCTTACGCCTGCCGAGCGCGAAGCCGTGGTCAGACAGCGCCTGGAGAGGGGATTCCCGCGGCATGGACCACCGCACCCGATTCGTGATCGGACCTACTACTTCCTCACGGCGGCCTGTTTTGAGCACCGACACCACATGCGGGCGCAGGCCCGTCGAAGAACCGTGCTTGAGAAATTGCGAGAGCAGTCGGAACGCCACGGTGTAACACTGCGCGCGTGGGTGATTCTGCCAAATCACTACCACATACTTGCGGAAGTTGCTGCATTCGACGCCTTGGGCGAATTCTTCCGCTTCGTGCATGGTCCTACGGCCCGACTGTGGAATCAAGCAGATAGTAGACCAGGTCGCAAGATTTGGTATCGGTACAGTGATCGGGCCATTCGTTCTGCGCGTCATTATGCGGTTACGCTCAACTATATTCACTACAACCCGGTCAAGCACGGCTGGGTCACTTCGCCGTACGATTGGCAAGAGAGTAGCATTCACTGGTACGAGGCATTTTATGGTCGTGACTGGCTACGTTCGCTCTGGACAGGCCATCCCGTTCGTGGCTATGGGCAGGGTTGGGATGATTGAGATAGTTGGAACTACTTGGCCTGAAAGGTGGGTTATGAGATCGCCGAACCGATCGCTACGTGCACGCCTTCGTTTGTAGTGATCCGTTTGTAGTGATCGCTTTAGCGATCCAAACCCTGTTTCTTGTAACTGACAGGAATGATTGAAAATCCCAATCTCCCAGCCTTCACCGACCTGGTAAACCTGGCGGCAGAACGTCTGGGGGCGCAAGCAGTGCTGGCCAACGACGAGTTCTTCGCGCCGAAGGAGAACCTGCTCAAGCCAGGACGGGGCGTCTTTATCGCGGACAAATACACGGAACAGGGCAAGTGGATGGACGGCTGGGAGACCCGCCGCCGCCGAGCGCCCGGCCACGATTGGTGCATTGTCAGGCTGGGGTTGCCCGGGGTCATTCGAGGCGTCGACATTGACACCAACCACTTCCTGGGGAATCACCCTCCTCATGCCTCGCTCGACGCCTGCCACCTACCTGAGGACGCTCCGGTCGAGCAGGCCGAATGGACAGAGATCCTGCCCAAATCATCGCTCGAACCCGGGAGCCGAAACCTCTTCACACCGGCCGACCAACGCTGTTGGACGCACGTCCGCCTCAACATCTACCCCGACGGTGGTGTAGCGCGCCTCCGCGTTTACGGTGAGGTGGAGCCGGATTGGAATCGGTTTGAGACTGATGCGGTGATCGACCTGGCAGCAGTCGAGAACGGCGGGCTGGCCTTCATGTGCAGCAACCGCTTTTTTAGCCCTATGAACAACTTGCTTTTGCCGGGTCCGCCGCTAAATATGGGCGATGGTTGGGAGACCAGGCGTCGGCGTGATGACGGACACGACTGGGTAGTCGTCAGGCTGGGCGCTGCGGGGATCATCCGGCAGGTCGAAGTAGACACGACGTTTTTCAAAGGCAACTATCCCGATCAATGTTCTTTGGAAGGGTGCTATTTCCCGGCAGCAACCCTGGATTTTGATCCGGCCGATGCGGAATGGAGGGAGCTACTGCCACCGACAAAACTCCAGGCCCACCATCATCATCTTTTTGCGGCAGAACTCAACGACATCGGGCCCTGCACGCACGTTCGGTTGAATATTTTTCCCGACGGGGGCATAGCGAGGCTACGCGTTCACGGTACGCGCTATGTTGGAGACGAGGCATAAGCGATGACGGGCATTGATCACCTTAACCGACTCAACGCCGCAGAAGCCGAGGTCGCATTGCTGCGATGCTGCGGCTCGACGCGCTGGACTGGGCAGATGACGACTCGACTGCCCTTTTCGGATGCAATTGCGCTGTTTCGCTGCGCCGACGAGGTTTGGACCGATCTGAGTTCTGAGGATTGGATGGAAGCGTTCAGCGGACACCCCCGCATTGGCGACATGGAGAGCCTGCGCTCCAGATTTGCCCTTACACGAGGTTGGTCGGAAGGAGAACAGGCCGGCGCCGACGGAGCCACGGACGAAGATTTGCATGCGTTGGCGGAAGGGAATGAGGCGTATGAGGACCGATTCGGCTACATCTTCATCGTCTGCGCCACAGGGAAAAGCGCAGAGGAAATGCTCGTTTTGCTGAACGAGCGCCTACCGAACGACCCGAACACAGAGATTCAGATTGCCGCCGAGCAGCAGCGGCAGATTACGCGGCTGAGATTAGAAAAACTCTTAAGGGAATTTGACGCGGTCTATGATGAATAGCTCTTTGCCCCCCGAACAGACGCAAGGGGTCTTCGAAAAGCTGAAGGTCTCCAACCGGGCGTTTCGTGCCGTGTATCCCGGCGACACGGGCCGTCGCCAGCCGGTGCATACGGTTTATGGCGGAGCCCATTTGTTCAAGTCCGATTCTGCTGCCAGGATGGGCCGCGTCGCGCTCCGGCACCTCGCAACGTATGCGCCTACGCCCGCCGATTTGGCACAGGCGCTCGCTTTTCCAAATGATGAGCAGCACGAGCCGGCGCGGCTGGCCCATGAGGTCTATCGGCGCGTTGTGGAAAAGTTGGAGCGGGAGCCGGTCGAAGATTTTCGTATTGACTTCGAGGATGGCTTCGGCAACCGCCCGGACGCGGAAGAAGATGCCGAGGCAGTCCGAACCGCCGAGGAGGTAGCCCGAGGCATGGAAGACGCCACTCTTCCTCCTTTCATCGGTATCCGTATCAAGCCGTTCAATGAGGAGTTGCATCAACGCGCTGTGCGGACGCTCGACATATTCATGACGACACTCGCGAACCTCACACTTGGCAGGCTGCCAGACAATTTCGTCGTCACATTACCCAAGGTGACGATCCCGGAGCAGGTGACCGCGCTGGTTGAATTGTTCGAGGTCTTGGAATCCAACACAGGACTCCTTTCGGGATCGCTCAAACTGGAGGTTATGGTAGAGACGCCTCAGTCGATCCTGAATAGTCGGGGCGAATCGGCCCTGCCGTTTATCGTGGCAGCCGCAGACGGACGTTGTGTTGGAGCACATTTTGGCGTGTATGACTATACGGCGTCCTCCGGCATCACCGCGGCCTATCAGCAGATGACGCATCCAGTTTGCGACTTTGCTCGCCACATGATGCAGGTCGCCCTCCTGGGAACGGGCATCTGGCTCTCCGACGGTGCGACGAACATCATGCCGATCGGCCCGCACCGGGCGGCAAAAGACGGGCCGCCTCTGACTGCCGAACAGGAAGAGGAGAACCGCGTCGTCGTACACCGGGCCTGGAAGCTGGGCTATGACGACATTCGGCATTCGCTGAAACACGGCTACTATCAGGGCTGGGACTTGCACCCGGCGCAACTCGCGATTCGCTATGCCGCCGTCTACGCGTTCTTCCTCGAAAGCCTGGAGGCCGCCTCAGAACGGTTGAAAGCCTTCATGGAAAAGGCAGCCCAGGTCTCGCTCGTCGGAGATGTGTTCGACGATGCCGCCACTGGGCAAGCGCTGCTGAATTACTTCCTGCGAGCCATCAACTGCGGGGCCATCACAGAAGACGAGGCGCGAGTCACAGGACTGACCCTGGACGAGATCCGCAGCCGCTCCTTCTACCAGATCCTCGAAAACCGACGCCAAGCAAACGCATGAAAAGTCCGATTACGACCCATGTACTGGATACGTCTCAGGGCCGACCGGCCGCCGGGGTGGCTGTGGTCCTGGCCCTGCAAGAAGCATCAGGAAGTTGGCGAGAACTGGCCCGGGGCGTCACGGATGGAGAGGGGCGAATAGTGGACCTCCTAAACGAGGCGATTGATCGTGGCGTGTATCGTCTCACGTTCGATGTGCGCGAATATTTTCAGCTCCAGGAACAGCCCGCCTTCTATCCGGAGGTTTCGGTCGTGTTCGAGATCCACGATCCGGACCAGCATTACCACGTGCCGCTGCTGCTGAGTGCGTTCGGATACTCGACGTATCGGGGGAGCTAATCACCGGTTCGAGTTGCGCGTCGGCTCTCATTCACAGATTCTGTTTTGATCGAATTGTTTAATATCGTTTTTCGTTTTATCCACATAGTGGCTGCCATTATGTGGATAGGGAATTCACTGCTGTTTACGTGGTTCGAGATCAATCTGCTGGAAGACGAGGGGAACAGTGGATCGCTCGGCCACATGAACATGCTTCATGGCGGTGGGGTATTCTTTTTGGAAAAGCGGGTGGTCAATCCAGATGAGATTCCGGCGCGGTTGCACATTTTCAAGTGGCAGTCCTACACCACCTGGATAAGCGGCTTCATCCTCCTGGTATCCGTTTTCTACACGCGGGGAGGAACTCTGCTACTGGATCCGTCCAAGACGGAACTGGTGGGAAGTATGGGGATGGTGATCAGTGTCGCGTCTCTGATCGGCGGCTGGTTGTTCTACGACCTGGTCTGGCGGAGCCGGCTGCGCAACTACCGCCGAACGGGATTGATGGTTTGTTTTGTGGCCTTGCTCGTCTACGGCTCGTGGCTGGACACAGTCTTCAACGGTAGGGCGGTCTACCTGCAACTGGGGGCGATGCTCGGCACGATGATGAGCGCGAACGTGTTCTTCCACATCATGACGAACCAGAAGAAGATGATGGATGCCTTGCGGGAGGGGAAGCCACACAATTTGAAGCTGGGGAAACAGGCCAAGACCCGCTCGCTGCATAACCACTACATCACGTTCCCCGTCATCTTTCTCATGCTCAGCGCTCACTTCCCGTCGACGTATGCGAGCGACCGGAGTATTCCCATTGTCGCCGTGATCATCGTGGGGCTCGTCATCATCAAGCACATGATGAACAGCTACCGGACCAATCCGCGGTGGAAGGAACTCATCCTGGTCACCTTCCTCGCGGGAGCCGCGCTGACTTATGCCTTGATCACGATTCCTCCTGTGTTTGGAGGGGCCGAGACGGCGGTCCAGCTGAGCCCAGAGGCCGAATCCGGCCGGCAACTATTCAACTCCACGGGATGCCAGGCCTGCCACCTGCCGCAGAGCGGAACAATCGCACCAAGTTTGCATGGCCTGATGGGCCGTGAGCGCGAGTTTGTAGATGGCACTACGCTCGTTGCCGATGAAGCTTATGTGCGTGAATCGATCAAGGAGTCCGCCGCACGTGTTGTTAAGGGCTATGCTCCCGCGATGCCGCCCTATGCGACCGTTCTTCAAGAAGAGCAGCTAGACCATCTGGTAGCGTACATTCGATCGTTGAGCGAATAGCGTGGCCGATATTCTGGGAGGTATCGGAAAGTCGAAGCTCCTCCAAGCACTAATAAAGACACGTTAACGTTGTTCGCGAATGGTCTTATGAATCTACATCAAACAATATCGGATGCCTTCGCTGCAAAGGTCGACAAGGGTGAAGAGCGCATCGCTGTAGATACCGACTCGGCATTACTTACGTATGCTGATCTGAACGCGACGGCAAATCGAATCGCGCATGTTCTTGTTGACCGATCGGGGTCCGATTCGCATCCGGTTGTTCTGTTTTTGCACCAAGGAGTGGCAAGCGTGGCCGCCACTTTGGCCGTCGTCAAGGCCGGTAAAATCTACGTTCCGCTGGATCCGGACATGTCGCTGTCACAATTGAGATTAATAGTGAAAGACTGCGGCCCCTCTTTGGCGATCTGCAGCAGTTCCACAGCGGGTGTCGCCCGTGCTGTACTCGCTTCCGGGGCGAATATCGTCAATGTGGACGAACTCCTCGGAGATGGTTGCGACGATGAACCAGGCGTAACGAGAGACCCGTTGTCGCCAATCTATATTTTCTATACCTCGGGATCGACAGGCCGACCTAAGGGTGTCGTTGACTGCCATCGAAATGTGATGCACAACGTCATGAGGTACACAACGTCGCTGAAGATTGCGCAGGACGATCGTCTCAGCATGGTCCAGTCACCTAACTTCAGTGGCACCGTCTCAAGCATGTTTGCGGCTCTTCTCAATGGTGCGACCCTGTTGCCCTATGACCTGCGCCGGCACGGATTGAACAGCCTGGATGCCTGGATTCGTCGGCAAAACGTAACGATCTTTCACTCGGTTCCTTCGATATTCCGTCACCTCAGAATGCCGGCCGGCTCGTACCCGCATCTCCGGATCATCCGACTGGAGGGAGACGAAGCAAGCCTTTCTGACGTCGAACATTATCGAGAGAGATTCGAGCGTCACTGTAGTCTCGTGAACGGACTCGGTGCGACGGAGTGTGGGATCGTCAGGCAATACTTCATTGATCACAACACCAAGATTCCTTTTAACAGCGTACCTATCGGTTATTCGGTTATCGATATGGATGTCCGGATAGTCAACGATGCAGGGGAAGACGTTGTCTGCGGAGAGCTTGGAGAGATAGTCGTCAGAAGCAAATATTTGGCGTTGGGTTATTGGAATCAACCGGATTTGACGCAGAAAAAGTTTCGGCTGCATCCGGACGTTCCTGATTTGCGCGACTACCATAGTGGTGATCTTGGCCGTGTGCACGCCGACGGATGTATCGAATACGTCGGCCGTAATGACTTTCAAACGAAGATCCGCGGCCAGAGAGTCGATACGGCGGCAATCGAAGGCGCGTTGCGAAACATGGAGGAAATACGGGACGCCGTCATACAACCGTGGAAGGATGCGCAAGGGGAACCACGACTGGTCGCCTACCTCGTACCACAACGGGCAGAGTTGCCAGGCGTAGGCGACCTTCGCAGACGCCTTGGCCGGATTTTCGCCGTACATCAGATACCGACATTCTTCCTGGTGCTGGATGACATGCCGTTGACGTCCGACGGCAAGTTGGACAGAAGAAAGCTGTCCGAACCGAATCGGGATCGCTTAAACCTGATGTGCCCGAACGTTCCGCCGCGGACGGATCGGGAAAGGAAACTGACGAAAATATGGCAACAAGCGTTCTCGCTCGATGCGATTGGCGTGCTCGACAATTTCCTCGACCTCGGGGGAGATTCATTGACGGCCGCAACTATCGTTTGGCTCGCAGAGGACGCGGGCCTGCAGCTGAGCATGCAGCAGCTTTACGACCAGCCGACAATACGAGAGCTGGCGGGCAGTCGGGCCGTCGCTCTTAGTTCGACCAGCCTGAACACCGTTCAAGGCGCGATCGTACCGCTCATGCCGAGCCAGACCCGGTTCCTTCGGAGGGACTCACCAGACCCACATCACTGGAACCTCTCTGTGTGTTTCGTATCCGCGACGGCGATAGAACCCGACCTTTTGAGGCGGGCGCTCGCGGTTGTCATCGGGAGGCACGATGCGCTCAGGCTTCGCTTCGAGAAATCGGCTGCGGGCTGGCGACAACACGTCGGCCCCGCTACCGAGGATTTTATCAGTGCGGAGACGGTTAGCGCATACGTTCATTTCGACTTTGCAGAACTACAGTCATCCGATGCTGAAAACATTATTCTCAAGAAATCGCAGGAATTGCAGGAGAGCCTCGATCTCAAGAAAGGACCGATGCTACGCCTCGCGCATTTTCAAGTTTCCGATAGAGATAGCGATCACTTCGTTCTGATTGCACATCACATGGTCATGGACCCAGTGTCCTTACAACGGGTGCTTCGTGAATTAGGGCAGGCATACGAGAGACTCAAGAGTGGTGAAATGATCACGTCCTTTGACCGTGGCTATTCATATCAGATGTTTTGCGATCGTCTGAGAACTCTCGCGAATACGCAAACAACCATCAATGCTGCAGAGCAGTGGTCGAAGATGCGTTGGCGAGACGTCACTAATCTACCCAGAGATTACGCGCCGACGACGAACGACAACTGTAATGCCGCGGCGCGTGTAATATCGATCGAATGTAATGTCGTTGGAACTCTGCTGACGGCGCACAACGCTGGATATGCGACCCACGAATTGCTTCTTTCAGCTCTACATGATGTCGTCTCGAACTGGACCGGCTCGAGGGCAGTGTTAGTTGATATTCTCAGGCACGGCAGACAAGTGCTTCCGGACACCGTAAATCCTTCTGGCGCCGTCGGCATGTTTCTCTACTACATGCCGATGGTGTTGGATGCGAGCGCGACAGATTCATTGCAAAAGATGAAGTCGATAACTCGTCAATTGAGAAACTACTGGAGTAAAGGATGGACATTTGAAGCAGTTCGATTCATGACCGACAACGAGACTGCCAAGGCCTCGTTGGAATATTTTCCACGTGCGGAAGTTCTGTTCAATTATGAGGGACGGGCGGTTCGACACAGCAATGATGATCTGTTCCTCGTGTCAGATGCGGATCATGGGGAAACGCACAGTCCACGAGGGAAACGGGATCATCCGCTCTCCGTGAGAGCCTCGTTGAACAAGAATATGCTCAATGTCAAATTCATCTATAGCGGCAAAATTCATCATCGCGAAACGATTCGCAAACTAGCGAACGACTTCCGTGCGCAACTGTTCGATTTGCTCGACCTGTGCGGCCGGTGACGCTGGAGAACTGCTAGACAGGTGCCTGAGCTTTTGGCTTCATGCGAGCTCCCTAAGAGGCTGTTGAAATACCGATCATCAAGCTCCCCTCCTGGACAGGAGGGGCTGGGGGAGGTCGAGTTGATTGCCTGGAGGCCTGTTTAGATCAGGGGTTCTCGATTGACGTCAATGCACCTCAGTGACAAAGCACGTATTTCAACGGCCTCCTTAGGATGCACATATTCTGGGCAATGTCGGCGCGGGGCTCGACGATCGCGTACGTGCCAATATCGGAAAGGCCTCCAGTCAGGCTCCCCCGGTTGATGACTACGTGCTGAGGTTCTATAAGGCATTTGGAAAAGCACTACAGGGTACAAAGCAAAAGCGTGCTCATGCTCGGATGTGCTTGAAGGCTCTGTTCAACCGGCCTCTCAGCCGTGACCATTTCTCTTCCCCCAAATAGGATGCAAAGGCCGGAAGTTCTCTAACGGCGAGTGCAGCCTCCATATAAGCCGCTCGCTGAAGACGCCGCTTCATTTGCTCGTGACGTACGGCCCGCTCAATGGCTCTCTGTCTGGTCTCAAGCGCCCTAACCAGTTCCTGTTCGCTTCCCGCGTACTCTAGCATTAGCCGCTTATTTTGCTTTGCTCTCAGGTTCAACATATCTAGCACATCCGTTGAGCCCGTTAGCCCGTCATGATGTCTACGATAGTTGTAGGTTGCCTCCGGCACTAACAACAGACGCCCTCCCACCGCCAGACATTGCAGATAGCAGCTCGTGTCGCCGAACGCCACACCTGCGTACCAGTGTAGCCCGTGCCGCTCAATGAACGATCGGCGAAAAATAGGCTTGATCAACCCTAAGCACGGATTCCGAGGACCCGGACGATTACCTAGTATGAACTCTGCGGCCGAAATCGTGCGTGGCAGCGACTGAACCATCTTATCGAAAAACAGTGTCCCGGCCGAGTGGAATCGCGCCGTGGTTCCGTCCGAGCCTGCAGGCTGGTGAAGATCTACAAATTGGATGTTGTCGGCGATCATGTCGACGTCGTAGTGCCGGGCATAGTCAAGTAAACGTGCCAGGCGATCCTCCGCGTACCAGTCATCATGGTCGAGGAAAGCAATCCATTCTCCCCGTGCATGGCGCATACCAACGTTCCGCGCCGCACCGCCTCCCAGATTTTTTTCGTTTTCGAATAGGTGAAGCCGCGAATCGGAGAAACGCTCGATACACGTCACCGTGTGATCGGAGGAGGCGTCGTCCACAATGATCAATTCGAGCCCGGTTTCGGATTGTGCCAGAACCGAGGCGATGGCCTGTTCGATGTAGGCTTCGCCGTTATAGGTTGGAATGATTACCGAGACGATCGGGATCATGGAGCTATCCTATGAAATCAGGACCAGCTGGTCGCCTTGGACTTCAACCGCATAGGTTTTCACGCGGACGTGTGGATCGAACAGTGCTCTCCCTGTCAACAGGTCGAACTCCCACCCATGCCAGGGGCAACGCAGGATTTCGCCGTCTCGGCCCCAAACGTATGCTCCTGGCTGGGACGGCAGGGCCGTACCCCCGACCAAGCCGAGGCAAAGCGGTGCCCCCTGGTGCGGACACAGGTTGCGAACGGCGTGATACGCTCCCCCCACGTTAAAAACGCCGATCGAGCGTCCCTTGATGGTCACCAGCTTGCGTAGTCCAGGAGGAATCTCGTCCACCGTACCGATTACGTGCCGCGCCATACCGTCCTCCTGTCAAGGCTGTGGAGGCGATGCCACCGGAGCTGGATCCGCGCGGCGTACATGATCCGGCAACCCGTAAAGCTGTCGTGCATTCTCCGCGGAAATACGCCGTTGCATGTCTTTCGGAAAGTGCGATAAGACCCGCGTGGGATTGTCAGAATCCCAGTGGGGATAATCGCTGGAGAACATCAGCATCCGCTCTGCCGGAAACATGTCGAGAATCTGTCGCAGGTGTCGGGGGTGCTCCGGCTCTTCGAGTGGCTGGGTCGTCAGACGCACATGATCTGCTGCATAGTGACTGGGCTTGCGTTTTACCCAGGGTACCTCGCTACGCAGTGACTTCCAGTTTTTGTCTAAGCGCCAGAGCAGGCTGGGGAGCCAGCTGATGCCTCCTTCCATGATAACGAGCTTGAGTCCGGGAAACGTCTCGAAAATCCCTTCGCAGATCATGCTGACCAGGTGCACCTGAAGACTTCCCGGAATGCATGTGTGAAATTCGATATAGTGCGAGGGATATCCGGCGGCGGTGGGTGCATACGCTATGCCGGCTCCTTCTGTGAAGGGATGGATGGCTATGGGAAGGCCGTGGCGTTCGGCGGTAGCATAGATGGGATGATAATAGCGTTGCCCATATGGGAAGCGCGTTCCCGATCCAAGGGCCACTTGCACAAACTGGGGATGGTCCGCGACCCGTTCAATCTCACGGGCAGCCGTCTCAGGGTCCTGAGTAGCAACGAATATGGACCCCAGGAAGCGCTCGTCTGCCGAAAACCAGCGGTTGATCATCCTGTCGTTGTAGGCAGAGGCTAAGGCGGCGGCCCAATTAGGATTAGCCAGATTGGAAATGGCCAAGTGACTTGACTCGCCCACTAAAACAGCAAAATCCATGTCGTAACGCTCAATCAAGTCCTCGACGGTAAAGTGGGGATCCGATCCCGGGCTGCCGCCCCCCGGCGGTATGGCATCATGC
>JADFLK010000161.1 GCA_022564455.1 Bacteroidota bacterium | reverse complement strand
GCCAACGCCGATACCGTTATGGTGCTGGATGTGGGCGCCGCGCACCGGCTTGGCAAGCTGGCCGATCGGGTGAAAGGGGCGTCGGCTAAGAAACTGCTCCTCGACCATCACCCCGACGCGGAAGGGTGGTTCGATGTGGCGTGCGTGCGCACGGAGATGGCTTCTACCGGTGAGTTGGTGTACGAACTCATTGCCGGGCACGACCCCGAACTCATCGACGAGCACATCGCTACGGCACTCTACGCGGCGATTATGACGGATACCGGGTCGTTCCGCTACGGCGCTACCCGGCCCAGCACGCACCGCGTGGTTGCCGACCTCCTGGAGCGTGGCGGGATCTCGCCCGAGCCCATCCACATCAACCTCTTCGACCAGCGCTCGCGCGAGAGCCTCCGTCTGCTGGCCCGCGCGCTGGAGACCATCACCACGCACTATGACGGCCGCCTTGCCACAATGGTCATCACGCAAGACATCCTGCGTGAAACCGGCGCGTACTTCGACGAAACCGAGGGCCTTATCAACTACGCGCTTGGGCTGAAGGGCGTGGTATCAGCGCTCATTTTCCTGGAAACGCTGAGCGGAATCAAGGTGTCTTTTCGTTCCAAAGGCGATTGTCCGATCAACGATTGGGCGGCGCAGTTTGGCGGTGGCGGCCACAAGAACGCGGCGGGTGCGTACGTCCGCGGAATGGCCCTGCACCGGGTCGTCAAAGACGTGATCGACAAAGCGCCGCTCCACGTAATGGCGGAAGATGCTGACGAGAGCACAGACGACGACATCTCGCAGGCCGACCTTGCTCTCCTTACGGCCTTCAAAGGCAAACTTGACTAGGATTTGTCCAAACTCCAAATCCGATATCCGATATCAAAACCTCCATCCCTCCTTCTCCAGAATCCGAAATCATCTTCATGGACATCCAACGCATTCTGAACCTGGACGCGGCAGAAGGCGCCGATCTTACCGTTCTCCTTCTAGAAAGCGAGCAGCCGCCGAATAGTTGGCGAGAGCAGTTTGGGGATGCGGTTGGCCGGGCGGCAGAAGACGCGCGAACGACCAAGAAGGCCGCGATGTTTTATGCAACCGACGGTGCGCGTGTGTGCGTGGTAGTTGCCGATGAAGACGATGACGATGCCCGCCGTATCGCCGCGGCGATGGGTGCGGCCGAGGCGCTGGTGCTGAAAGCGGAGACGGTCGCGATTGCAGCCGACAACGAAGAGACCGTTGGAGCCTGCGTTGAGGGTTTCATGCTGGGTGCCTACCGCTATCTCCGCTACAAAACAGAAGAGGACGCCCAGTGGCCCGGCCCCGCAAAACTGATGGTCGTTGCGGATGAAAGCGCCGATTCCGCCATCCAAACAGCCCAGGTTTACGCCGAGGCTACCAACCTGGCGCGCGATCTTGTCAACCGCTCGCCTGACGAAACCACGCCACAAGGCCTCGGAACGCTGGCAAAGGAAGCGGGAGAAGCCGTCGGCCTTCGTGTGGAGGTTTGGGATAAATCACGGATCGAAGCTGAAGGTATGGGCGGCCTCCTCGCCGTCAACCGGGGCAGTGTGCAGCCGCCTGCGTTCATCGTGATGGAGCACAAGCCGGAGGGCGCCGTGAACGCGCAGCCGGTCGTGCTCGTGGGCAAGGCCGTCACGTTCGATACCGGCGGGCTGTCGCTCAAGACCACGAAGGACTCGATGGACCACATGAAGATGGACATGGCCGGCGGGGCCGTCGTAATTGGTGCGATGGTAGCGCTGGCGCGGCTCGGACTGCCGCTGCATGTCATTGCGCTGATTCCGTCCACCGACAACCGGCCGGGGTTGGATGCCTACGTGCCGGGCGATGTGGTCCGGATGCACTCGGGTGCTACGGTTGAAGTTCTCAACACGGATGCCGAGGGCCGCATGGTGCTCGCGGATGCCCTCTCCTACGCCCGCCGCTTCGATCCGCAACTTGTCGTGGATGTGGCCACGCTTACAGGGGCGCAAGTCGTTGCGCTCGGCTCGCGGGTGGCCGCCGTCATCACCAAAGAGGGCGAAGGCGCCGACGAACGTATTGCACTGTTTCAGAAAGCAGGCCGAGCCACAGGCGATCTCGTTGCTCCGCTCCCGCTGTTCGATTTCTACAAGGAGCAGCTCAAAAGCGACGTGGCCGATCTGAAAAACGTTGGCGGCGGCGGGGCAGGAGCGATTACCGCGGCCAAGTTCCTTGAGCACTTTACCAAGGATGTTCACGATGCAAACGATATGGGCTATCCGTGGGTGCATCTGGACATTGCCGGGCCTGCGTACGGCGACACGGAGCGCGGGTACCACCCGAAAGGCGCTACCGGTTTTGGGGTTCGGCTCCTGGCCTCCATGTTGACGGACCTGGCTGGGGTCTGAGTACAGTAGCCGTGTTGAGATTGGTTCGAGGATTTCGGATTTGGAGCTTGGGATATAGAACAGCTCCTAATTCCGTTGCTTGATTGGCGCCGCGGGAGTACACTACGGTGCGTCCTCACCCGCACTCCCATGAAATCCCGCTTTTTCTTGCTCCTCGGCACGTTCACGCTGGCTGCTTGCGGTTCGGAATCCGATTCTTCTGAAACCGGCAGCAGCGCCTCATCCGATTCGAGTGCCTTCGCGGCGCGGACAGATTCGCTCCAGGCCATCACCCAGCAGCGTGGTGAACCGGGCATTCCGGGTTCCGATATCCCTGAGCAGTTCTGGGCAATGGAAGACGGCGCTTGTTACGTGTACGGGCAGCGGGTCGTCCGCGTAGCGCGAAGCGGTGCGGGTGAAGTTGTCGCTGTCTTCTCGGGAAGCAGCCGGGGGCAATGCGACGCCTCGCTTGCCCAGGCTGTGTTTTCTACCGATACAAATGAAGACACAGAGACTTTCTTTGGCATCGTCGGCGATCTGCTTCTCCTTGAGCGGACGACCGAAGAGGAGCATCTGATCCGTGTTATCGATCTCGCGTCTGGCTCGGTGGTACACGAAGCTCCGTACGAGGAGCCCGTGGAAATTCGTGACGGCGGGTTGCTTTACGGCGAGCCGCCCGAAGTATTTGAGAGCCAGGAAGGCCTGAATGCAGTAGGCGTGGATTGCCCGGAGTCGGGCGTGTGGTTTGAGGACAGCCTGGCCGTAGGCGTTAGTGTTCGCTCGCGCTTCGATCTCACTACGCGCGAAGCCACGCTCACCGACGACGTAACCTGCATCCCGCTCCTGTAATGGCCGCTCCTTTGCCTGCTCCTTCATTGGATGCGCAGGATCGGCCGGTGTTCGCTCTCACAGCAGGCGATCCGAACGGGATAGGGCCGGAGGTGGTGCTGAAGGCCCTTCAATCGCCGGAGCTACAAGAGCGAGTGCGGTGCGTCGTAGTGGGGTCTGTTTTGGTGATGGAGCACTGGGCTGAGCGCCTCGGTCTTCGTGAAGCGCTCAATGGAGTACTCAGTGGAGTAAAGGTGGTGGATGTCGCGTTGGACGGTCCCTTCGAGATCGAGCCTGGGCAAATCCGAGCCGGTGCAGGCCGGCTGGCGATGGAGAGCGTAGCGCGCGCGTGCGATCTGTGTCTCTCCGGCGAGGCCGATGCCATGGTTACTGCGCCCATCTCCAAGGAGGCCATCAAACTCGGTGGGTATGATTTTCCGGGTCACACCGAGTTCCTCGCCGAGCGAACCAACGCCGAGCGTTTTGCAATGATGCTCGTCTCGGACGGTCTCCGCCCGCCCATTCGGATTGCCCTTCTCACCATCCACGAGCCGATTGCACGTGTTGCCGGGCTGATCACAAACGAACGTATCACAGAAACCCTGCAAACCGTTTCAAACAGCCTTGTTAGCGATTTTGGAATCGCAGAGCCGCGCATCGCGGTGCTGGGGCTGAACCCACATGCGGGAGACGGCGGGGTGCTCGGCCGCGAGGAAATCGAGATCATCCAGCCGGCGCTGGAGGCCGCCCAGGCAGCCGGTCTCGACGTTTCCGGCCCCTTTGCCGCGGATGGTTTCTTTGGTCGGCGAGGAGACAAAGAGTTCGATGCCGTGCTGGCCATGTACCACGATCAGGGTCTCGCGCCGTTCAAGGCGCTGGCGATGGGCGCGGGCGTCAACGTGACGTTGGGTTTGCCCATCGTCCGCACGTCACCCGATCACGGAACGGCCTTCGGAATTGCCGGGCAGGGCGTGGCCTCGGCCGATTCGATGGTGGAGGCCATCCGTCTCGCAGCAGATATCGTAGGGAAGAGAAAGGCTGCGAACTCGTGAGTTTGCCAGGCCTGTTCTGAATTCCAAGTTCCAAGTACCGAATCAGAAATCCGAAAACCAAAGCCCGAAATCTCAAATCCGAGACCCCCAATCCCCGCCTCGCCCTACACGCTTCTCGCCGAAGTCTACGACACGGTCATGACCCACGTGGATTACGTGATGTGGGCGGAGTACGTCTTCGAACTCCTCCAACAGCACCATCCGGCGGCGGGCGATATCCTTGAACTGGGGTGTGGAACGGGTTCATTGGCTCTGATCCTTCAGCCTCTCGGGGGTTACAGCTACCATGCCTCCGATTTCTCCGAAGAGATGCTGAGGGTAGCTCGCCGAAAGGCTCAGCAGGCGCGCATTCCGATCTCGTTCAAGCAAATGGACTTTCGGGCCGTGCCTTCCGAGCCTCAGTACGATATCATCCTGTTGTTGTACGACGGCATTAACTACGTCACCGAGCCTGCGGAGGTCACGGCAGTTTTCCGTAGCGCCGACGCTGCGCTGCGACCGGGAGGAGTGTTCGTCTTCGACCATAGCACGCCCGCCAATTCGCTCAACCATTCTGACGGATTTGACGATTCGAGGCGAGATGGCGCATTTCGGTTCCTCCGCACCAGTCGATACGATGCAGATACGCAACTCCACACGACGCTTTTCCGGCTTGGCATCGACGGCAAAACGTATACGGAGAAGCACGTCCAGCGTGCGTACACCCAGGATGAGATGGAGGCGCTGATTGGAACATCCGCCTTCTCGATTGAAGCCAGCTACGGTGGATTTACGTTCGATCCGGCCAACGAAGCAAGCGAGCGCATCCATCACGTGCTGAGGAGAGCGCTACGTGGTTAGCTTCCGGTACCTCCTTTTTGAACCTCGGACCCGCATACTCCAGTGGAAGGCACGCTCGTCGAGCTTCGCAACGTAGCCGTTTCGTACCCCGGCCATTCCGGCGAGCGCCTCGAGGTGGCCGACGACCTGAGCCTCTCGCTCGGCAAAGGAGAGATGGCCTACCTCATTGGCCCGACCGGAAGCGGCAAGAGCACGGTGTTGAAGCTGCTCTACATGGATATCAAGCCCGATTTTGGCTTCGTCCGGGTTGGGCACTACCAGTCGGATCGCATTGCCGACAAGGAGATACCGTTTTTGCGGCGGTCGTTGGGTGTGGTCTTTCAGGATTTTCAGTTGCTGCCGGACCGGAGTGCGTTTGATAACATCGCCTTCGCGCTCTACGCGACGGGCAAACGCGGCCGTGTCGTGAAGGAGCGGGTGATGCAGGCGCTGACGCGGGTCGGCCTCAGCCACAGGGCGCATGCAAAGCCGCACGAATTGTCGGGCGGGGAGCAGCAGCGCGCCTGCATCGCGCGGGCCATCGTCAACGAACCCGTGTTGCTGCTGGCCGACGAGCCCACCGGCAACCTCGACCCCCGCGTGGCCGACGAGATCCAGAAGCTTCTGATAAAGCTCCACAAAGAGGGCACG
>JADFLK010000160.1 GCA_022564455.1 Bacteroidota bacterium | reverse complement strand
AGGCGCCGTTGCCGCCATCGTGGATGCCAATTGGCTCCGCGAAGCGACGGCGTCCGCAGGCGAGAGGTCGCCTGCAACGAGTCCCTTGGGGAAGGGTGAGCGCCTCCCCAGCGCGGTTTTCGTACCTGTTTCAAATACGAGAGCCGCGCTGGCGGAGGTCGCGAATGCGTTCTACGAGCATCCCGGTGCGTCGCTCAATATCCTCGGGGTTACCGGCACCAACGGCAAGACGACCACCGTCTTCCTGCTCCACCATCTGATGACGGCGCTGGGCGAGAAAACAGGGCTTGTCGGGACGATTGAGAACCGGATTGGCGAGCAGGTTATCGCTACGGACTACACCACGCCTGAGCCCATTGAGTTGAACCGCGTGCTCCGTGCCATGGTGGACGCCGGATGCAGTACCTGCGCGATGGAGGTCTCCTCGCACGGGCTCGCGCTTGACCGCGTTCGCGGGCAGCGCTTCCGCGTCGGCGTTTT
Organism: Bacteroidota bacterium; assembly: GCA_022564455.1. The sequence continues at coordinate 5,225 of JADFLK010000160.1, read as the reverse complement.
CACCAATCTGACGCACGACCATCTCGATTTCCACGGATCGTTTGAGGCCTACGCATCGGCCAAAAAGATGCTGTTTGATAGCCTCCAGAACGATTCGACGGCTATCGTCAACGCTGATGACCCTGCGTGGGAGAGCATGGTGGCCGACTCCGCGGCCCGCGTGATCACGTTCGGAACTGACGCCGGTGCTGATATCCGCGTGGAGGTTCTGGAGAACGCACTCAACGGTTTGCTACTCCGGCTCGATGGCGTCGAAAAAAAGTTCCAGCTTGCGGGGCGCTTCAATGCACTGAACCTCGCTGCGGCGTACGCAGTGGGCCGCGAGCTCGGGTATTCGCAGGATGATGTGCTCGAGGTACTTACCCATGCGCCCGGCGTCCCCGGCCGTTTCGAGACGTTTGGATCTGAAGACGGCGTTCTCGGCGTTGTGGATTATGCCCACACGCCCGATGCGCTCGACAATGTTCTCCGAACGGCGCGCGAGATGATGGAGCCCAACAGAAAGCTCGTCGCCGTTTTCGGCTGCGGAGGCGATAGAGATCGTGCCAAGCGTCCCAGGATGGCCCGTGTCGCCGAGATCCACGCCGATCGGGTAATCCTCACCAACGACAACCCCCGCACGGAAGACCCGCTCACGATTCTCGCAGAAATCCAAGCTGGATTTCAAAATCCATCCGCTGCAACCACGCTCCCCAACCGGGCCGAGGCTATCGCAACCGCCGTCGCTGGGTCCGCCCGCGGAGATATCGTTGTCGTGGCCGGAAAAGGCCACGAAGACCACCAGATCATCGGCACCGAAAAGCGTCCGTTTGATGATCGTGTGCACCTGAAGAAGGCTCTTCTTCAAAGACCGCTGACCGAAGACCGCTGACCATCGTCAGTTGCCGGTCGCCTGCGGTCAATCACAAACACCCATGCTTTACTATCTCTTATCCTGGCTCGAACAGACTTTTCAGCCTCCGGGCTTCCAGGTCTTTGAGTTCACCACGGTTCGCGCGTCCCTCGCGGCCGGAACGGCGCTGCTGATCGGGCTTTTTGCCGGCAAGAAGATCATCCGTTGGTTGGCTCACCAACAGATTGGTGAAACCATCCGGGAAGGTGAAGACGCCGGCGTCGTGAGCCATGCCCACAAGGCTGGAACCCCCACGATGGGCGGGGTGATCATTCTGCTGGCCATCGCTGGGGCCACTCTCCTCTGGGCCGATCTGACTAACGTTTATGTCTGGCTTGCGCTGATCTCCACGTTGTGGATGGGCGCAGTCGGCTTCGCCGACGACTACATAAAGGTGGTGCGGAAGAACAAAAAAGGGCTGGCGGGGAGGGTGAAGCTGGCCGGGCAGATTGCCCTGGGCATTGCGTTGAGCGTCTTCCTCATGAACTGGAACGAGTTGGAAGGCATCCATACCGTGACGAGCATGCCCTTCCTTACCAACGGCATCGTCGACTACGATTTCCTGACGCCCCTTTTCGGCATCGAGCTTGGCTGGTTGGTCTACATCCCCGTCATCACCTTCATCCTGACGGGCGTTTCCAACGCGGTGAACATCACGGACGGCCTTGATGGCCTCACGGCGGGCACGGCGGCGTTTGTTTCGCTCGGGCTGATCGTGATGATCTACATCACCGGCAATACCATCCTGGCGGAGTTCGTGAACGACCTCTACCTCCCCGGTACGGGCGAGCTGACCGTGTTCGCGGCGGCGCTGGCGGCGGCATGCTTTGGCTTCCTCTGGTACAACGGCTTCCCCGCGCAGGTTTTCATGGGCGACACCGGGAGCCTGGCGCTCGGAGCGGCGATCGCGACGTTGGCGATTCTGGTCAAGAAGGAGCTTTACCTGCCCGTTCTGTGCGCCATCTTCGTGATCGAGACGATTTCAGTGATCATCCAAACGGGCTACTTCAAGTACTCGCGAAAGAAGTACGGCGAAGGGCGGCGTGTTTTCAGGATGGCCCCACTTCACCACCACTACGAGGCCCTCGGCGTCCACGAGAACAAGATCGTCGTGCGGTTCTGGATCGTGACCGCGCTCCTCGTGACTCTGACCCTCTTCCTCCTCCGGATGCGATGATAGTGGGCGAATGCGATTCCCGTTTTCATTGGGCGAATGGTGATTCGCCCCTACGGATTACGGACTACGGACGCTGATGATCGATTCTGATGTCAAGAACAAACGCATCACCGTCGTCGGCGCGGCGAGGAGCGGCCTTGCCGCCGCGAAGCTGCTGGCGCGCCGGGGTGCGTTGGTGTTCCTCACCGAGCGGGATTCGCCGGATGTGGCCGTTTCGGAAGGCCTCGGCGCGGAGGGCATCCGCTACGAGTTCGGCGGCCACACCAGTCGTGCGCTCGACGCCGACTTCCTCGTGCTCTCGCCGGGTGTTCCGACAAGCTCCGATCTCGTTCAGGATGCGCTGGGCAGCGGCATCCCCGTTTACTCGGAGATCGAAGTGGCGAGTTGGCTCTGCAAGGGGCCGATCATCGCCGTGACGGGCTCGAACGGCAAGACCACCACCACCTCGCTCATCGCCCACGTTTTTCGCACAGCCAACCATGACTTTGTCGTCGCCGGGAATATCGGGTCTGCCTTTTCAGGCTACCTCGATGAAATCGGAGACGACACGGTGGTGGTTCTGGAGGTCTCCAGCTTCCAGCTCGACCACATTGCCACGTTCAGACCGAGGGTGTCGGTGCTGCTCAACATCTCGCCCGACCACCTCGACCGCTACGAAAACAACTTCGACCTTTATGCCCGAAGCAAATTCCGTGTTTTTGAAAACCAGCAGCCAACAGACTGGCTGGTGTACAACCACGACGATGAAATCGTCCGCGACTTTTTGGAGCCATGGTGCGCTGAGCGCGGAATTACCCCGTGGCCAATTTCTATCGAACGCCAGTTGGAGCGCGGCGCATTCGTTCGTGATGGCCGTCTTGTCCTCGCCCTCCCCGATACCCTTAATCCACAGTCTACAGTGATTTACGAAGAGGAGCTTATGCCCTCCGAAGACCTTGCCCTTCCGGGGCGCCACAACCTTTACAACTCCCTTGCAGCGGCCATTGCAGCGCGTGCGATGGAGATCCGCAGCGACGTTGTTCGTGAGAGCTTGTCCTCGTTTGAAGGCGTGCCGAACCGTCTGGAAACCGTCCGGACGGTGCATGACGTCACCTACGTCAACGACTCGAAGGCCACCAATGTGAACGCCGTCTGGTATGCGCTGGAGTCGTTCTCCCAGCCCATTGTGCTGATCGCCGGCGGCCGTGACAAAGGCAATGACTACAGTTCACTCAAGCCGCTGGTGAGCGAAAAAGTGAAGGGGATTGTCGGCCTTGGTGAGAGTGGCGACAAGGTGATTGCCGAACTCGGTTCGTTTGTCGAGCAGACCGCCCGTGCGCAGACGATGGAGGAAGCCATCCAGTTCGCCGGCCTGATGGCCGAACCCGGCGACGTTGTGCTCCTCAGCCCAGCTTGTTCGTCCTTCGACATGTACGAGAACTTTGAACGGCGTGGCGAAGATTTCAAGCACCTCGTCCGGAGCCTATAGCACCACGACTCATGAGCACTGCCCGCGTCCGAACGCTAGCACTTCCGCCGATGGATAAGGCCGTCGTCGCTGCCGTACTGCTGCTTGCCGCAGTGGGCGTTGTAGCGGTGTACAGTGCGGTGGCGTTCCTCGCGGAAACCAAATCCGGCGGTGACCAGGAGCGTTTTCTGTTCCGTCATGTGGCTCATGTCGGTATGGCGCTGGGCGTGGCCGGCGTCTTGTCGATGATTGATTACCGGTGGCTCGCCAAGCTATCGAAAGTGTTCATGCTCATCTCAATGGCGCTTCTGGCGGCGGTACTGATCATCGGAGCGATGACGAACGGTGCTATGCGCTGGATTGAAATCGGGCCTGTGAGCTTCCAACCGTCCGATTTCGCCAAAGTGGCCTTGCTGATTCACGTGGCTGTGCTTCTGGCGAAGAAGCAGGACTACATCGGCGACTTCTACCGGGCGTTCGTGCCCCTCTGCTTCTGGATCGGGTCCACGCTACTGCTGATCGGTATTGAGGACTTCTCGACGGCTGCGATTCTGCTACTGTCGGTCATCATCATGATGTTCGTTGGTCGCGTGCGGCTCCTGCACCTCGTAGGTGTGGCGGTGTTGTTTGCAGCTTTGGGTTCGTTGTTGATGTTGTCATCCCCACAGCGCGCAGCGCGTATCGAGAGTTTCCTCGGTATCTCCGTAGAAAAAAACCCGGTAACCGCGCTCCGCGGCTAACCGGCATCCCTCCAAACACAGGTCGGGACCGGGAACCCTTTTCTTTAATTTTATCCGCCGCAGCCGGGCGGCCAAAGCGAGGGAGAATCCGTCGGGCACGAAAAGATCGGCGGAATTAAGGATCTCTTTGAAACCCGCATCTCTCCTGGCTTCCATGATCCCGTGCATCTGAGTTGCCACTATGTATCTGCAATTGCCGGGTTGGTCGATCCAGTGTTCGATGATGCTCAACACTTGACTCATCTGGACCAAGTGGACCCGGACGCCTAGAACCAGGAATGAAGCGATCTGGTCTACAACCACCATCAGGCGCCCTCTTCCGTTGCCGCGTCTCCGGAGTTGACCAAGCGCAAGTACAGTAGCAGCGGGCCTAGGAGGAGCCAGTCTATGCCGAAGAACGCTCCAGTTGATTCAGGTAAGGACCTGACAGAGAGAAATACCAACATACCCGCGACCTGTACGAGCAAAGTTTTATGGGCCGGCGGCAAACGATTGATGTTACGAAGCGTTTTGATAAGAAGGAACCAGGCCCATAATATCGCGCCTATAAACGGAATCGCTCCTAGGAAACCTGTTTGAATCAAAGCGTGCAACGCTGCGTTATGCATATGGGTCCCCAGCACTAACCGGTCGGCTTGGAAGCCGTAACCAAGTACTGGAGAAAGCTCTATGAATCTCCAGCCCGCCGCCCAAATCTGAGTTCGGCCGGTGCCGGTATAAAACCCACTGGCTGAAGGGGCATCTTGCACGTTAGCGGGCTCCGTTTGGTCCTGCCGTAACCTTGGCTCTTGTGGTGGAGGTGTTGGTTCCGGAGCCTGCTCAAGAGGATTCTGGACCGACGGCTGGACCGTTGGCGCTGGAACCGACGGCTGGGCAGTTGGCGCTGGAACCGACGGCTGGGCAGTTGGCGCTGGAACCGACGGCTGGGCAGTTGGCGCTGGAACCGACGGCTGGGGAATTTGACTGAGG
>JADFLK010000159.1 GCA_022564455.1 Bacteroidota bacterium | reverse complement strand
GCGCGAGATATCAGAACCACTGGCGCGCCTCAGCAATTGGAACGTGGAACGCGCCCTCTCGGACGCTCTCGATGAACCTGCCGATGATGTGTTCGACCGCTGGCGAAACGACCTCACTGCCGAGTACGAGGCCCGCACGGCCAGCCTCCGCGCGAACCTCGTCGAAGGCGAGTTGGTGGAAGAGGAAGGTTTCACAAACCTCTACCCCGCCTATTCACCTGACGGCACACGTCTCGCCTACCTCTCCAACAAAGGGCAGGATTACAACATTCTTTCGCTCTACATCCGCGATTTGGCAAGTGGGGAGGAAAGCGTCTTCCACATTGATGGCCTGGAAACGGAGATCGGGGGGTACGCTTGTGCGTTGGGCAAACCGCTCATCGGCGGCGTGAGCGGACGGTTCGCATGGATGCCCGACGGCCGGTCCATCATCTACGCGAAGATCTCCGATAACAATCGGGGGCGGCGTTTCTCCGACCTCTACCGCTTTGATATTGAGGAAGAGAAATCAACGCGCCTTACGCACGACCGACGTGCTGCCGAGCCCGCCGTAAGTCCTGACGGGACTCAACTCGTCTTCGTGAGGCAAAGGGATGGCTCTACCAATCTCTACCTCATGGACCTCGCGGCGGATGATCCGGAGGCTACCATCCAGCCCCTCACCACGTACAACGATGGCACGCAGGTGAGTGACCCGTTCTGGTATCCTGATGGCGAGTGGATCTACTTCGGAAGGAGCCGTGAACGGGAGCGGGGTATCTACCGCGTACGAGTTGATGGGGGAGAGGCCGAAACGGTTCTCGATGATCCGGGTGCCGATGAACGAAGCCCGGTCTTTACGCGGGACGGCACGCTGATCTTCGCATCAGACGTCTCCGGGATTTACAATCTCTACAGAGGGGGGAATAACGGAATTCTAGAGGCCATCACCAACACCCTCGGCGGCGCTTTCATGCCCACGGTTAGCCCAGACGGTGAGGTGGCTTATGCCCGCTTCCAGCACGATGGCTACAAAATTGCGGTGCTGAGTTCACCGGCTGCCGTTGAAGTTCAGCCGTACACACCACCTCCCATCACTCAGAAACCGGAAGGATCGGCGGCGCAGTTTGCCGCGCTCAACGACTTCGACGACACGGATCTGAGTCCGCTGGGTGCTGAGATGATTCGCCGTGTGCGCGAAGAGCGCCGGGTACCACTGACGGCAGGCGATAACGGCGAGGAACTCGGCACGCTCAAGCGATACAGCAATTCGTTTACCTCGTTCTCCGTTTTTCCCGTGGTGCGCGTGGATCGCTATGCGTCGCCACGCCGCAACGCCGTGGATGCTGAACAGGGGCGGCTCGGGCGCGAACTGGCGAACACGAAGGTTGGCTTTTACGCGACATCCCGTGAGATTCTGGAAGGCCTTTCGTTCCTCACGGGGATACTGGTGGCCCCGGCTTCCCGCCCGGCCGAGGACGCGGCCGACTTCTTCGACCCCTCGCGGCTGAATGCGCTGGACCGCGACCTCTTCCTCCAGATCGACTATCGCAAAGGGCTGCCGATGTTTCCTCGAAGCTGGTCGCCCCAGATATCACTGGAACTCTACAACCTGACGCGCGGTGTCGAAGATGGGCTCTCGTTCGAGGAAAGCCCCTGCACCGCCTGCCTGCCCGATACCACGTATACCGATCTCACGTACTCGCTTTTTGAGGTCGATATCTTCGCGAGGAGCAAGGTGAGCAGGAATCTGGCGCTGGAACTGGGCTACCGCTACAGTCCGTACACCGTGACGACGGAGACCTTTTTCTCGCCTGAGTTTGGCGCCTCCATCCCCGCCTCATCGGACACGTATTTCCTCGGGAGGGCAGTGATGGCGAATGCCTACATCGAATTCCTCCGCCGGAGCCGCTCGTCGGATGTGATTCCGGAGGGCCTGCGCCTGGCCCTCGGCTACGAGTATGAGCCCAGTGAGCTCCTCGACCGGTTCGATGTGGAGGACGGCCGCCTGGTTCCTGTCTACGAGCAGTTCAATTTCCACCGCTTCTCTATCGATGCCCGCTACAGCCGGCTGTTGCCGGGCCGGTTTTTGGGCGGAGCGCACGGGCTTTCGTTCCGCGTGAAGGGCTCCACCATCATCGGCGATGAAGTCGATTCGTTCTTCAACGATTACGTGGGCGGGCTCGTCGGGGCACGGGGCTATCCGTTCTACGCACTCGGCGGCAATGAGACGCTCTGGCTGCAGGTCGCTTACACCTTCCCGCTGCTCCCGAACCTGAACCGCCAGGTGGGTTTCCTGTACTTCGACAAACTCTACGCGCGGGTTTATGCCGACGCGGCTTCGGCGTGGACGGGCTCAGTGTCGGACATCGGTTCCTTCCGAAAAGATATCGGCGCAGAGTTGCGGCTGGGATTGTCTTCGTTCTACCTCTTCCCGACGGCGTTCTTCGCCTCGGCTACGTATGCCCTCGACTCGTTCGACCTCGTGCTCGACGACGGCTTCCTCACCCCCGAGGGCCAGAACTTCGTGACGTACGGCGATGAGTTCCAGTTTCACTTCGGCGCTCTCTTTGAGTTCGATCTTTAGTCAGCAATTGAGATACAAGCAATGAAGATGCTTTCTGTTTTGGTGATGGTGGTGGTACTAGCCGCTACGGCGACGGCCAGGACGCCGGAAAAGTACAAGGAAGGATCGGCGCCTTCAGCGGTTGATCAAACGGATTCGCCCCCTTCCAAACTGGTCGAGTCTGAGGCCGACGAAAATCTACCTCGTTGTGCGCTCGTCGCTCGAGATGCACTAGTTAGGGAGGACGGTGTGGCGGCTGCGAGCCAGAACGCGGAGGCGGTGAGCGAAACGGAATCCATTCTGACGGGCGACCTCCGCACGGACCTGTTATCGCGGGGCCTGGTTTCCGGCGTGAATAGCGGTAGTGGTTTCGGGAGCGGTGGGCGCAGGAATCCCGCCCTTGCCTTCGGGATGTCCGCCGTAGTCCCGGGCCTCGGCCAGGCGTACAACAAAAGCTGGATCCGCGCGGCGGTAGCAGGCGCACTCGAGATAGGGCTGTGGACCGGCTATTTCACGTGGCGGGGGCAGGGCCGAGATGGTGAAGCGGCGTATCAGGTCTTCGCAGACCGCGACTGGAGCGCCTACCGATACGGCGCATGGCTCAACGAATACCCAGGCTATGACGGTCCCGATATCGATATCGCCAGTATTGAGGACGTTGACTTTATGAACCCCGGCGGCTGGACGACCGACCAGGAGCAGCGCGTAGCGGCGTTTTTCGAGGATATCCGTATCGCCGAACGCCTCTCCCGGTACAACAACGCAGACGGTTCCGGCACGGGCGCTTCGTTCTCGCACGTCTTACCGAATCACGGCGACCAGCAGTACTATGAGCTCATCGGGAAGTACTACCAGTACGGGGCGGGCTGGAGCGACTGGTGTGCCGGCCGCGACCCGAACGACGCCAGTTGCTTTTCGATTGAGGGATTCGAGCAGCGAGATGTGTTCGCCCAGAAGACGTCGCTCTTCTTCGCCTATGCCGAGGACCACGCGGACGCAAACACGTTGCTCCGACGAGCATCGAGGGCAACGAGCATCATCGTTGCCAACCATGCGTTGGCCGCGTTGGATGCCCTGCTCACCGCCCGCTTCCACAACCGAGGGCTGGAGATCGATTCGAGCGTCTCGCTACGCCAAGGTCCGGACGGCGCCATCTCGCCCGTGGCGAATGTTCGTTTGACGTTTTGAGTAGCGTGTATCGCGTAGTGCGTAACAGAAGCCAGTAACAAGCAATACGGAATACGCATTACGAACGGGGCAACCCCCCTGCCGTAGCTTCCCGAGATTTTACTTTTGACCCCCATCCATGCCCTGGTACCGCAAACTCCACTGGCAAATCATGCTCGGGCTCACGCTCGGCATCGCCTACGGCATCCTGGCTGCGAGCAACGGCTGGGGCGAGTTCGTCAACGACTGGATCGCGCCGTTCGGAACCATCTTCATCAACGGCCTGCGCCTGATTGCGGTGCCGCTGGTGCTGGCCTCGCTGGTGATGGGCGTGGCGAGCCTCAGCGACCTCCGCAAGCTCTCGCGGATCGGCGGAAAGACCATCGGCATCTACCTGGTTACGACGGCGGTGGCGATCACCATCGGGCTCGTCATCGTGAACGTGATGCAGCCGGGCGAGTTCATACCGCCCGAACTCCGCGACCAGCTCATGTCCACGTACGCCGACGACGCCGCCGGGCGAGAAGTAGCCGCGGGCGCCGCCTCCGACCGTGGGCCGCTCCAGTTTATGGTGGATATGGTGCCCTCCAATTTCTTCGCCGCGGCCTCCAACAACCGGAACATGCTCCAGGTGGTGATGGTGGCTCTGTTTTTGGGTATTGGGCTCATCCAGTTGACGAAGGAAAAGGCGAAGCCGCTGCTGGATTTTTTCGGGAGCCTCAACGACGTCATCATTCGCCTGGTGGATGTCATTATGATGCTGGCGCCGGTAGGCGTGTTCGCGCTGATAGCCGCGACGATCACCTCGGTGACTGGAGACGACCCGAGCCAGGTCATTGGCCTGTTGAGCGGGCTTGGGGTGTATTGCATTGCCGTTCTGCTTGGCCTCACCATTCAAACGGTGTTGGTCTATCCCACCATCCTGAAGCTCTTCAGCCCAATGGGCCTCAAGACCTTCTTCTCGGGCATCGGGCCTGCGCAACTTGTGGAGTTCTCCCCGTCCTCGAGCGGCGCCACGCTGCCGGTTACCATGGAGCGTTGCGAGGAGAAGCTTGGCATCAGCGAGGAAGTGTCCTCGTTCGTGCTTCCGCTCGGCGCTACCATCAACATGGACGGCACGGCCATGTACCAGGCCATCGCGGCCGTGTTCATCGCGCAGGCGCTCGATCTTGGCCTCGGCTTCGGCGCCCAACTCACGATCATTCTCACGGCGTTGTTGGCGTCCATCGGTACGGCCGCCGTACCGGGTGCGGGCATCATCATGCTGGTCATCATTCTGGAGGCCATCGGCGTGCCCACAGCCGGTATCGCCCTTATTCTCGGTGTTGACCGAATCCTGGACATGTGTCGCACGGTCACGAACATAACCGGCGATGCCACGGTGGCCACGGTTGTCGCCGCGTCGGAGGGCCAACTCAGCATACCGAACCTCAGCTTAGCCGGCGATCACATTCGCATGACTGCACCCAGCTAATCCAACATCCCTCGATCCCGCCGAATGGCGGGGTGGAGATAGGGGGTGAGGCAGCTTGATGCATCTGGCCACTCCGACATTCCGCCTCTCACTTCTCGCCGTATCCAGCCAGTCCACCCCCTGTTTCTTCGCTTCAGAAACTGTCCCCCTTGCCAAGGGGGACAAATCGAGGGAGCCTGCGACCGCGATTAGGGGGTGAACGGCTACGATAGCAAGTTGCAACCGTACGAGTATGCAGCTTCTAGCCAAGCTGACATCCTCCGCCCTGACTACGTTCGGGCATTCCCTTCGAAGGGGGACTTCAAAAATATTCTCTCATTCAAGATCACGTAATCACGGGCTCACGTAATCACCCTGACCACATGACCTTTCCGTGGATCCGCACATATCCGTTAATCATAGTATGTCCAAATTTCTGAGTATGAGAAGCAGTCTCACGTTACTAATTCTGGCGTGAGCGTTATCGTCGCCCGTGTGGGCGCAGACGCATGTTGAGCACGACACGGCCTGGCGGGCGTGGTTCGCCGAGGAGT
>JADFLK010000158.1 GCA_022564455.1 Bacteroidota bacterium | reverse complement strand
GAACGTCCCGTTGATCTGGCTGCCGGCATCTTCTAGGACGAATGTGCCTTGTGCCATAGGGTCGTCGGGGCGGATCGTGTATTCCCAGGTGCCGAGCGGGCCTTCAGCATCCCCCGGTTTGTCGGCGTTGTTGGGTTTCTGGGCCAGCGCGAGAGGCGCGGCAAGGATGAGTGCAAGAAAGAAAAAGAGGATTCGCATCGGTATGTAGGTTGAAGGAATCAGCCGGGGCGGCGTGTCGCTGTCATAGAAAAGCTTCCCATCGAGCCGACCGAGGCCGTACCGGAAAAAGAATCGCCGTCGATGACGCCCGATACGCGGACAGATCCCATTTCGGGTTGTGTAAAGGTGAAACTCAGGACGTTGCCTTCCAGCGTTACCGATTTGAGATCCCTGGTCTCGTCGGTACGGATGGTGCCCGTCAACGAGGTCTCCGATCCGGTGATCGTGAAGGTGCCCTCCACCTCGCCATCCGGCGTGGCTACCGAGAATGCCCACGTTCCTGCAGGATCCACCACCGCGTCCGGATCGGCGCCCTCCAACTCTTCCTCCTCCTCGATCTCGTACTTCACGCCCTCCACGAACACGAGCAGCACCTCGGTGTCTTCCTCGAAATAGTCGCCGTCGGTGAGGACGAGGTTGGCCATCATTCCTTCCTCAACCGTGCCCAACATGCCAAGGCCCAGCAATTCGGCGGGAGAGGTTGTGAGCGCTGCGAGAGCGTCGTCTGTACTCAAACCCGCTGCAATCATACGTCGGAGGTTTGCCCGGATGTCGCCGGTCTTGACCTCGTACGTGGAGAAAGCAAAGGGGATTTCGGCATCCTGGAGCGTGGCGGCGTTCGACTCGTAGCGCCCGACAGACGCGGCCCGTTGTGCGCGAAGGGCGGCCCGCTCATTTTCGAGGTCACGGTGCGAACGGGCACGGCGTTGCTGAATTGACACGGACGCGCCGGGTGCAGGTATTGCCACTGGAATCGCAAGAGCCGTGGTATCGGCTGCCACCGTATCCGGCAGGGCCAGAGGGACGATGGAGGGAATGCCCCGGTCAGCCAGATGGTTGGTTAGCGGGGTGCTCCACGGCAGGCCGACCAGCACCATCGGCAGGCCGAGTTCTTCGGTGATGTTCAGTGCGCGGAAGGCCTCGTTGGTGTTCTCCACGCGGAAATACATAGGCAGATTGGCGTCCAATATCTCTTGCAGCGCAACAAGGACCGGGTCGTACGCGGGGCGCGTGCGGCCCTCGGGATCGGAGGAATACCGATTCGTGGATGTGCGCCGCCGCCGCGCTTCAATGAACAGGTCGCGCATCTTCGCCAGGATGCCCATCGGCGTGCCAGGGTAAACGCCTTCAGACCGCTCGAACTGCGCATACAGCGACAGTGGACCTGTGAGCACGACACCTTGCGCGTCCTCGAAGCGCTGCGGCTCGCGCAGGAGGATGGCAACGCCCTGCCCAGGGAGCATCCGGCCCTCGGGCACAACGTGGGCAACGGTGAAGCCGATATTGCGCAGATCCTTGATCGAGCCGGCCGACGGATCCAGCATGGTGCGCACGTCTCGCTGGGGCATGATGCCCGCGCGGTCGTTGGTCGGGTTGCCGGGATCGGCAATGTCATCTTCGTCCTCTTCCACCTCGCTCACGCCCACGTGGCTGAAGGCGTCGATGAATCCTGCGTAGACGGTTAGCGAGTCGCCTTCAATGATCTCGGCATCATTCGGAGCCAGGACGTTGGCTCCGACCGCTTCAATGACTCCATCGCGCACAACAATTGTAGCTCGCTCCAGCACCTGCCCGGGTGCTTGCACCACACGGGCGTTGGTGATGGCAAAGGTCCTGGTAACCGGCCGGAGCGGCGTATCCGCTGCGATGCCCTGCGCATGGAGGAGGGGCGCAAGGAGCAGGAACAGGAGGAGGGCGATGAGCCGCCTCGTTAGAAGCATCGTTGGCGGGGAATGGGTGAGGAGCGAAGATAGTGTGGGGCGAAAGAATTAGCACGCTTGCGGAGGAATGCCGCCTATTCGGCGTCGAGCAGCGACGTACACCTGATCTATTCTTCTTCAAACACGCCCAGTTCTTCCGCCAACGTACGAGCCGCGGGCGTCACAATTTGTCCGTCCTGCACGCGGATGCGCTTCCGCAGCATTCGGGCTCGCCGCACGTCGTTCTCGGTGATGAGCCGCTTTGTGGGAGCCGGTTGCTCGGAGGGCGTTGCGGAGGCATCGCCGGCATCCGCCCACACGACATCGGGAATCCACCGCGCCGTTCCCGTTTCGTCGAGACCCCCCGCGAAGACGAGCGAACGATCCACTCGGAGGCAAACTGCTTCACCGAGGGCCACCGTAGCGCGTAAAGCCACATCACCCACGGCGGTTGTGGTCCGCTGTCCCTCCGAGAGATTCCATGCAGCCATCAGGCCAGCCGGAAGCTCCAGCATTGCTGTGATGGGCTGAGGGGAAGGCGCGGGGAGGAAACCCTTCGGTCCGCGCAGCCGGAGATCTTCTTTGCCGGGGTTTGATTTGCCGAGGTTTGAGCGGCCCGCGGCCTCCAGGTAAAGGGCAGGGGCCTCGCCGAGGACAACATCCGCCATGCCCTTCAACTTGCCGTGTTGGAGAACTTCAACCTGCTCGGTTCCACGCAGGCGGTAGCCCTCGCCAAATAGTACCTCAATCATCTCGCCGGTCAAGACAGCGTATGATCGAACGGGTTGGATGGGAATCGCGTCGGGCGCCATCACGATCCCGGAAGGAAGCGGGCTTCTACATCACGGATTTTATCGACACGCCGTTCGTGGCGGCCCCCCTCAAAGGCGGTGGCCAGAAACTCGGCGAGGATCAGCTTGCAGGCCTCGATACCCATCGTGCGGCTTCCCAGCGTCAGCACGTTGGCGTCGTTATGGGCGCGGGCGTTGTACGCGCTGAAGACATCGGGGCAAAGTGCAGCGCGGACGCCCGGCAGCTTGTTTGCCACCATCGCCGATCCAACGCCAACGCCGTCTATCATCAACCCGAATCGAACCGTGCCCTGTTGCACGTGGCGAGCCACGGCAAAGGCAAAATCGGGGTAGTCCACGGAGTGGTCGGAGTTCGTACCCACGTCTGTGATCACCCAGCCAAGGGATTCGGTGTGTTTTACCAGATCTGCTTTGTAGGCGAATCCCGCGTGGTCGCAGCCTAACGCGAGGGTTTTTTGAGGAGCGGCTTTCGTCTCTTTCGTGGCAGGGAGGGAGCCAGAGTCGGCCGGCTCTTCCTCCACAAACCGAATCCCCTTCGCCTTCGCAGCATCACGCGCCAGCGCCGTAATCAGCGCACCCGGCGGAATGACCAGTTCGGTCTTTCCGGCCGAGGCCGCGTCGAGGACCGCGCGTTCGGATATGAGCGGGCGAGGCATGGCTGAAAGCTACGTGCGAATGATGAATGGTGAAGGATGGGGACGATCTTCGGGCTTGGGTTGACAGGTTACAGGTTGGAATGCTGAATCCACCCTGCCCCGTGCCCCATCCTCTGTTCTCTGTCTTCCAACCGGCGCGCTCGGCGATCACCCCCTACTGTCCTGCATCCTCTCGTCCTTGCACACCCTCATCCTCTGATTCTGAAAGAACACGGCGCGCTCCCCGCGGGCGGGGCAGGCAGGTAATCACGCCCTGCCGTTCTCCGTTCCAGCAACCCAGTAGGCCTCTCCGAAATCCGAAATCGGATCGTTCTCCCCACTTCATCATCCACCATTCAGAGTTCGTCCTGGCACCTAACCATCAAGGGAAGATGCCCATCTGCTCGTAGGATGCGGCCACCTTGTCAAGGGCACTGATGAACGCGGCTGTGCGGAGGTCCGTGTTGTGTCGCCTGGTCAGCTCGCGCACTTCGTGGTACGCCGATATCATCGTGTCTTCGAGGCCGGAATTGACGAGGTCTTCCTCACTGGCTCCGAAGGCCACCTGGTTGACGACCTCGCCCAGCGCCTCCCGGTCGAACTGCTGGCCTGAGAGGGTCTCGACGGCTTCGAGGATGCGGCGGGCACTGTGCTCCTCGAAGCGGCGGTTCATACGGCCGTGTCGTACATGCGAAAGGTTGCGCAGCCACTCGAAATAGGAAACCGTCACGCCGCCGGCGTTCAGGAAGACATCCGGGATGATAAGTACGCCCTTCTCGTTGAGAATGGCGTCGGCGTCGGCTGTAACGGGGCCGTTGGCGGCTTCGCCAACGATTTTAGCGCGGATGTCGCCCGCATTGTCGCGGCGGATCTGGCTTTCGAGGGCTGCGGGTATAAGGATGTCGCACTCGAGTTCGAGGGCGTCGGCCGAGTTCTCAATATTGGACGCGCCGGGGAAGTCGAGTATTGAGCCGGTTTCGCGGCGGTGGATGACGACGTCGTCGAGCGAGAGGCCATTATCATTGCGGATAGCGCCTTCGTACTCGGCCAGTCCGACGAGCCTAGCGCCGGCATCTTCAAGGAATTTAGCGGCGTGGTATCCCACGTTGCCGAGACCCTGAACCACAACGGTTTTGCCTTCCAGCCCCGTCGAGAGCCCGAGCCGGTCCATGTCGTCTGAGAACGAAACGGCTTCGCGGATACCGTAATACACGCCCCGGCCTGTGGCTTCGAGGCGGCCGCGCACGCCGCCCTGCCCGACAGGCTTGCCCGTTACGCAAGCAAGGGCATCAAGCGGGTTCTCAGTCTGCGTGAGTGAGATGTAGGTATCGAGGATGACGGCCATGTCTGAGGGACCGGTGCCGTAGTCCGGTGCGGGCACGTCGATGCCTGGGCCGATGAAATTCTTCTTCTGGAGCTCGAACGTGTATCGCCGGATGATGCGCTCAATCTCGGCTTCGGAATAGTCTCCGCGATTTATCCGGATGCCGCCCTTGGCGCCGCCAAAGGGAACGTCCACGATGGCACACTTGTAGGTCATCAGGGCAGCGAGCGCCATTACCTCGTCTTCGTTTACGTTGCCGGCGAACCGGATGCCGCCTTTGGTAGGCTGTTTATGGTGGCTGTGCTCGGCACGGAAGGCTTTGATAACCTCAATGGAACCATCATCCCGCTTGAGAGGGAATTCCATCCGGTAGACACTGTTGCAGTGCTTGATCTGGGCAAGCAACCCCGGCGAGTGGTCGAGGTAGGCCGCTGCCTTGTCAAACATGCGGTTGACCTGCTCGAAGAATGACACTTCGGTGACGGTGCCATGACCGTTAGTTGAGGATGTCGTCATCAGAATTGGAGAATGATCCGGGAGGAGGAAGTCTGTGCGGCACTCCTGTCGCTATCGCTGTTGAGCGGCAACAACCATCAACACTTGGAGTAGTTGTGGGCCGGGCGTAGATGCTCAATCTAAGCGTTCGAGACTTAATCAATCGTGATCAATCGTGCCAAAATCAAGAGTTGCCGGGCTCGTCGCCGCAACTTCCGGTCGTGACTACCGGCCGCGACGACCGGTTGCGCCTTCGTATCTGTCGTGTTCTTTTTCAGTGCATTACCAAGGCGCAGTCCATCGGATGGTGTGGCGTCGAGCCGAGAAAGGGTAACAGGGTCTGAATGTGGCTTTGTTGCTTGCAGAAAAGGAATGTGAGATCGTAGGAGTTTCGGACATCTCCGGAGAACTTCACGACGAGCCAGCCTTGATGTAGAGAAACAAGGGTATATCACCAGATGCTCAGATCCCAGAAAGGCTTCTGGTTCCCTCACGCAATCACGCCCATCACGTAATCACGTACCCCACGTAATCACCCC
>JADFLK010000157.1 GCA_022564455.1 Bacteroidota bacterium | reverse complement strand
CCCCAGCATCCCGCGCCAGCTCGGCCAACCGTACCGTTGCGCGGTGGTTAATGGCGTAGGTCAGATCCGGGTCGAGGTTGCCGAGGGGATCGTTTGAAAGATTGGCCAGGTGGATGACTACGTCGAACCCTTCTACATCCGATTGCTGCACATCGCGCAGATCCTTGCGGGTTTCGGGAATGGTTGTCATCCCGTCCTCATCGAAGGAGCAGCCCTCAAAGAGATCCGCATCGAGCCCATGTACCGTATGGCCCGCATCCAGCAGGAGCGGCGTCATCACGGAGCCGATGTAGCCCTTGTGGCCGGTGAGGAGGACGTTCATGCGTGGATGCCTTTCGTAGAGTTGGCCGAGGCGGATGGCGCCGTAAATTGTGTTTTCGCTTTGCGTTGCCACGGCCAGCGCTGCCAGCCAAAATAGTTGTCGAGGCCAGGGAGAAAGGTATTGCGGAGGGCGGTGGGCCGAACGGCGTAACCCAATGTGGCCATGTAGGCACGCATACGCTCGGCGGCAGAAAGTGGGCTCCGTCTGACGACACGGACGTAATTCATGAAAGTGATGAGGGTGGAAACCGGCGAGAGAGGATCCGCGCGCCCCGTCTCGCGCTCGGCCCATGCGTCACGGTCAAGAAAGAGTGTGCTGTCGGCGTGGATGCGAAACGCGAAGAGCGCCGCGTCTACGAAAACAAAGCGTCCGAGAAGTGCCGCGTACGAGACGATCAGCCTGTCAGAGCCGTGAATCTGATGCCCACCGATCTCGGCAAGGATATCGCGGCGGTAAAGACCATGTATGGGCGCGTTTACATCCGAACTTCGGAGCACAGCGCGATAGCGAGAAACCGTTTCGACAGGCATCGGCCGTTCAAGATCCTGCCCGCACCACACCAGTTGGCCATCAGAACTGACATACTTCCCGGTCGCCGGGTCTTTTCGGAGCGCCTCGCCCTCCTCCCCGATCAGCGTCGTGCGGCCGTAGGCGAGGACTGCATCCGGGTTCTCTTCGAGTACTGCGACGAGCCGTTCGAGGAAGTTCGGCGCGTGGCGATCATCGTGAGCTGCGAGGCAGAAGTAACGACCCTGCGCCAACTCGAACACGCGGTTTGAATTTGGCAGCGCCCCGATATTCGTGTTGTTGCGGACGTAGCGAATCCGCTCGTCCCGTTCTGATACTTCGCGTACGATGGCCTCCGTCTCGTCGGTGGATGCGTTGTCCGAGACGATCAGCTCGAAGTCCGTGTAGGTTTGCCGGAGGAAATCCTCAATGGCCTCGCGCAGGTATCGCGCACCGTTGAATACCGGGAGACCTATCGAAATGGTGGGGGTGTGGGACATCACGAAAAGCTTCTGATCGTCCGGCGTTGCAACCACCGAACCACCCTTCTTCTTTTCTGTTTTGAAGTTGATTGGAGTGGCGGATAGGTTACGACGAAGCATCTCAGAAACGCTACTACGTCATTACGTAATCAACATAATAAAGGGGCGAACCACAAGTGGATCGCCCCTGTTCGGCCGGAAGGGAGTCCGCGGACAATCAGACAGACTCGGCGACGGGTTCGGCCGAGGCCCCATCCGCTGCCAGAACGCCTTCGGCGACGAGCCTGGCGCGGAGCTGGTCTTCGATCCATACGTACGTACGCGCTATGCCGTCCTCCAGCGCAATCTGCGGGTCCCAGCCTAATACCTCGCGGAGCTTCGTGGTGTCCGAGTTGCGGCCGCGTACACCCATCGGGCCGTCAATGTGCACCCGCTCTATCTCGATGCCCGCAGCATCGGCAGCAATATCCGCCAGTTGGTTAATCGTCACCATGCGGTCGCGGCCCAAGTTCACCGGATCCGAGCAGTCGCTCATCATCAGGCGGTAGACGCCCTCCAGGCAGTCGTCGATGTGCATGAATGAGCGCGTCTGCTCGCCGTCGCCCCAGATCTCCACCTCGGGCTTGCCGGTCAGCTTCGCCATCGCCACCTTGCGGCACATCGCGGCAGGCGCCTTCTCGCGACCGCCCTCCCACGTGCCAAGTGCGCCGTACACGTTGTGGAAACGTACGGTTCGCGTCTGCATCCCATAATCGTGCAGGTAGTGGTAGGTGAGCTGCTCCGTGAGCAGCTTCTCCCAGCCGTAGGCATCCTGCGGCTGTGCGGGTAGTGCGTCTTCTTCCTTGAGCGGCACCACGTCGGTCTCCGTCTGGAGGTACTCCGGGTAGACGCACGCGCTGGAGGTGTAGAGGTAGCGCTTGACGTCCGCCAGGCGCGCGGCTTCTATCGTGTGCGTGTTAATGAGGATGTTGTTGTGGAG
This sequence comes from Bacteroidota bacterium, assembly GCA_022564455.1. The sequence continues at coordinate 3,481 of JADFLK010000157.1, read as the reverse complement.
GATCTGCGCATGGAATTGCGAGATAAAGCCCATCCCCCCCATGTCGGCAGCGAGAGCATAGACGTGTTCCACGCCCTCAACGGCCTGTTGGCAGGCCTCCCAGCGGCGGAGATCGAGTAGTTCAAACTCGTCGGCGGTGGTGGGGGCGAACTCCGGCTCCTTGATATCCACGCCGCGGACCCAGTAGCCCTTCTCCTTCAGATAAGTGATGAGGTGGTGGCCGATGAAGCCGCCGGCGCCGGTGACGAGTACGCGGGTTTGGGACATGGTCAGAGAGATTTGTTTGGAGGGTGTTGAATTATCCGCCCTGTCGTCGAGACGAGCCAATCTTGGCCGAGATCAAGGCGCGAGATCGCAGTCGAATCGGTGATTCGGCGAGAATCTCGGAACGTAGAGATCGGGCGCTTGCCCCGCAGGCTTGCGGGGAGAGGGGCCGTCGCAGGCAAGATGGGATAGTTCAACAGCCTCTTAGGGGAAAGACGCCTTCGCGGCGATTAGCGGGCCGAAGTTACGGCGACTTGCTTCTGTTTCCGTTCCTGTCGCATTTGACGGGCAAATCCAACCATAAAGCGCGGAACGACACGGGTATATCGCTTCCAGAGGCGGCGGGGTTCCATTGCGAGACGGTACGCCCACTCCAGACCAAGCCGCTGGAGTACAGCCGGCGACTGCCTGAGTTGTCCGGCGTGGAAATCGAACGCGGCGCCTACGGCGAGCATCACGGCCGGAATACAGCCCTTGTGCTCGGCGCACCAGCGCTCCTGGCGTGGGCATCCGAGACCCACAAAGACAATCCGCGCACCGGAGGCGGCGATTTGTTGGACAAAGGCTTCGTCTTCCTCGCCGGTAAGTGCGCGGAAGGGCGGCGAGATAGCACAGGCGATTTTCAGCCCCGGAGCAAGTTGGGGCAGGCGCTCTTTCAACACATCCAATGTCGCTTGCCTGGATCCATACAGCGCCACCGGAACACCTGCTTTGGAAGCCGCGCGGCAGACGTGGAGCATCAGGTCCGGCCCGTATACGCGCGATGCATCTTCCAAACCCAATTTCCTGAGAGCCTTTACCAGCGACATGCCGTCGGGCACGTTGAGGTCGGCTTCGTTGAGCACCTGCTGAAAACTCGGGTCGTCCTGCGCGTCTATCACACCGTGCGCTCCCGTGGCACAGACGTATTTCGACGCGCCGACTTTGGCCCACAGCAGCACCGCTTCCGTGGCGTCCGCGTAGCTCGACGCATGGACGCGCGTGCCGAGGATGACCCGGCTTTCAGGGGATTCGAGATCGGCGCCTACGCGTTCAGGCCGCCGGGTTGTGCCCGTGGCGGTCATTGGTGGCATCGTTGTAGATCTGATGAGCTTCTTGTCGTTGTGGTCGTGTGCATAGGAGGCTGTTGAATTACGTGCTCCGTCGCAGGCAGAATGACGTATTTCTACAGCCTCAAAGATGTTCCACCAATAGGCAACGCCTGCGCCGCTGTCCCTTCGTTACCCAATAGTACCCCGATTCGACTCGTTCACTTCCCCGAATTTAATCCGTGACCGCATTCTGTCCTCACAATGAGACTACGAGAGCGACAAACGAATGGTACGCCTACATGTGCTGTACCGCCCGCTGTTCCAGGTTTGCCGGCCGTGCGCAACAATCGGGGTAGTAGGTAGTGATCCTGTCAGCGAACTACGGTAAACGTCGTCCTCGCTTTCCACCCAGGATCTATCCCCCGAACAACCGCCGTGTACACTCCTGAAGAAAAACTACCTAGGTCAAGGCTGATTTCCCGGTGGTCTATGATCAAGTCTCTCCGCAGCACAGCGCGACCTGAAACATCGAAGATCGTTAATTGAACGCTCTCTTCCGCTTCCACGGAGACAAGAATCCGACTACGAAGCGCTGTAGGGCCGGGAACGACCCGGACATCGAAATTGGCCCGAAGTCGTCCTGCTTCCAACTCGTCGACTGCCGTGATCAATGACAGGGATTGTCCCGGATCCAGCAAGTCCGTAGATAAGGCATGGATTCGCGCCTATTCGCAAAAAAAGCATCAGACTAGCAATCAGGGTTGGAACACCCAAACTCCGTTGCAATTTCAACGGAAGATGTTACATCACCAACCGAGGGCTTTCACACGCGAGTATCTTTCGCAGATGCAAGACGAGCAAAACCTCGCGCGCAATAGAACACGCGTCTCCTCAACCGTCCACCAAAATGAGAGGAGACACCTTTGAACCATTATCGTGAAGATCCCAGTCGGCGAATAGCCAACTCGTCATGAGCATGTGGAGCGTTCAAACTTTCGTTGTACGCGCGTATTCAATAAACCTATAGTGGTCTCCAGATCTCCTTTTCCAAATCGATCCGCGTTCGTTCGTGCCGAAGACACGTATGGCAACGCCAGTCGACCACTAAGCCTTTGTAATTAATGGACTGGGGTAACGTTCCGTACAAAGACTTTCCTCCCGGATGGGGCCATCTGATGATTCCTATCCATTCAAGAGCCGCTGCCCTGGCTGGCCTCTCCCTCTTCACGCCTTGCACCGGGAGAAGCGTATGGACCCATCGCGCCGCCTGGTTTGCAACCAGAATATTAGGCCATCACGCACTGCTTGGAAGGGTATCGTATTGGAACAACCCCTTCGCTGAGACGACAACGAAGCTGCTAACCAACCGCTTGGTAAAGAGCATTGGCGTCTTTGATAGTATTGCGGGGTATCAGAGGCTGCAGCCTGGCCGCCAGGGTTTGACCCTACTGCTGCTCAACAGATCCAAAGCAGTCGGTTTCCTCAAACTCCGCGAAGGGGATTCAGAATCGCTGCACCGTGAGTACGAGGCCCTAACCATGCTTGCACTCTCGAAGCCCAGGACGTTTTCGACTCCGTCCGTGATCGACTACGGTTCCATCCAGGAATGGCATTTCTTGCTGACGACAGCTCTTCCATCCGCGCCGCATCGGGTCCCTCACGCCCCGGCGATCCGGCAAATAGTAACAGAAATTGAGACGGCGCTTTCCACGATGCACAGGCCCACGAGCATTAGCGATACCTGGCGGCCTATGCACGGAGACCTTACTCCGTGGAACCTTCGGCGGTTACAAGACGGGCGTCTTACATTGTTCGACTGGGAGGATGCTTCGTGGGGTCCAGATGGGGCAGACGAGGTACTCTACCGTGCAACGGAGGCGGCGCTGAGTGGCCGGAAGGCCTCTCCCTCGAGAACAACGGAGGCCATCTGGTTTTGGAGAACGCTTTTCACTGAACGTCCTGATAGAACGAAACGCGACATCCGCCTGAAGGCTAGCGTACTTAAGGCCCTGGCAGAAATGGAGCTTTGACAGCCAATGTGCCGGGTGCCAAGCCCATTTAGCAAGTGTCTGAGGAGGCTGATCAATTAATGCATATTGCTAAACTTTTGTCATACCGGGATTTAACAAGTACTACTTCGGTCAAAGAACGGGGAAGGGCCGATTTCGACCCCTTCCAGAATCAAC
>JADFLK010000156.1 GCA_022564455.1 Bacteroidota bacterium | reverse complement strand
CCTGGAGGACATCCTGTACATCACCAGACGTGAGCCCGGAGCGGGCAGCGGCGAACCGGTCCACCTCGATGTCGAGGAAGCTCCCGCCCATGACGCGCTCGGCGAACGCACTCCGCGTGCCGGGGAGGTCTCGGACGGCTGCCTCCACCTCTCGCCCCAGCCGCTCCAGAATGGTCAGGTCCGGCCCCGCGATCTTGATTCCGACCGGAGTTTTGATCCCCGTCGCCAGCATGTCGATTCGCGTCTTGATGGGCATGGTCCAGGCGTTCGTCAGGCCGGGAAGGTCAACGGCTCTGTTCAGCTCTCCAATGAGATCCTGCCGCGTCAGTCCCTCTCGCCATTCGTCCTCGGGTTTGAGGATGACGATGGTTTCGATCATGGAAAGCGGCGCCGGGTCGGTGGCCGTTTCGGCGCGGCCGATCTTGCCGAACACACGCTCGACTTCCGGGAAGGAAGCGATGATGCGATCTGTTCGCTGGAGGATCTCTTTCGCCTCCTGGGGCGAGACGCCCGGCAGCGTCGTCGGCATGTAGAGGAGGTCGCCCTCCCAGAGCGGCGGCATGAACTCGCTACCGATCTGGGGGAACGGGATAACCGTCCTGCCGACAAGCATTTGTTGCACCGGCAGGGCCGTTGCCAGTAGAAGGCCGAAGGCGATGCATAGAACGACGACAGGGTAGCGGAGCGTCTTCCTGATCAGAGGCCGATAAACCCAGATGAAGAAGCGAGCGACCGGGTTCTCTGCCTCGCTTCGGATGCGTCCTTTCACGAACGTTACCATAAGCGCCGGCACGAGAGTGACGGCGAGTATGCTGGCCGCTGCCATCGAGAACGTCTTGGCGAAGGCCAATGGGCGAAACAGCCGGCCCTCGACCTGCTCCAGCGTAAAGACAGGGAGGAAGCTCACCGTCACAATGAGGAGTGAAAAGAACAGGCTTGGCCCAACCTCTTTCGCCGCTTCTATGACGGCATGGATTCTCTCGCCGTCGGTGAGTGACGCCCCTTCGCCTTTTGCGGCGGTCAGCCGTTCGATGTGCTTGTGTGCATTCTCGACCATCACCAAGCTGGCGTCCACCATCACCCCGATGGCAATGGCGATTCCCCCGAGGCTCATGATGTTGGCGTTGATGCCGAGCAGGTACATCACGCCGAGGCTCATGAGAATGCCGATGGGCACCGTTACGAGTGCCACGAAGGCGCTCCGTACGTGGAGGAGGAAGATGAGAACGATGAAGGCCACGACGAGCAGCTCCTGCCAGATCTTGGTCGTGAGCGTATGCACGGCCCGTCCGATGAGGGCGCTCCGGTCGTACTCCGTTACCACCTCCACAGCATGGTCCTCTCCGATCGCCCACGATGTGTAGAGACCGAACAGGTTCTGCGACCCAGGTACATCATCGGGCGCCCTGAGTTGCATGGCGAAGAGGTCTGCGGCGCCGCGGCTATGGTCGAGCTTCAGCACCGCGCCGTCGAACGCTTGGCCGACATTGCTCCATCCTATCGAGCCAACAAGGCGCTCATTGCCATAGGCCAGCTCCTGTCGCCCAACCCGCGCGCTCAGGCCTTTCACGCCCGGAACGTCCACTTCAAGATAGGCCTGGTGGAAGTCCAGTTGGTCTGCGCTGCCATCCAGCGTGCTTACTGTCTGCAAGTCGCCCTCTTCGCCGAACTTCCTCGCGTCCTGAATCTGGATAAACGCGGAGACGTGCTCGCTTGGCCGGGCGGTAACTCCAAGTCTCGTCCGAAGGAGGTGGAAGAGATCGGCGTCCCCCGTTTCTGTGAGCCCTTTGTCGTCGTATTCGGAGCGGTGCCGGACCTGGCCATTCACGGTGACGATTTGCGCGTGTACATGACTCCCGACGAGGAGAAGGAAGAGGGCGAGTAGGGGCCGTCTCATAGAGTTGGTTCGTGGTCGAAAGTTTCCCAGAGGCCCAATTTAACCTGAAAGACAGAGGCGATCTGTTCGGCCTTGAGCTTCATGCGCTCAGCCGTGTCGCCTTCGAAGTGTTCGTCAACCGCTGCCCTGAATCGAACAAGCCAGTGGCTGAAATGAGTTCGTTCAAGACCTTGCAACCGCATGTGAGGATCGAAGGGCCGTCCACGGTATGCGCCGGTGTGAAAGAGCACACCGGACCAGAACGCGGTCATCTTCGGTAGATGCGTCTCCCAATCGGCATCCCCGAAAAACCGGCCCAGTGCCGGGTCGTCTTCCATTCCATTATAGAACGACTGGACGACCACGTCTACATCGGCCGTGGTGCGAAGGTCGGGTTTCAAAGGAGGGGTGGGGGACATGCCCTGTGACCGAGTTGATGGGCTAGGTGATCGGTACTGTGCCACGAATTTTCGTTCCCCGCATCAAGTGCGGGGCAGGCTGTCCGCCCTGAGCATGATGAGGAGCATCTGCATGTCCTCCGGTGCGCGAACGCTGTGCGGAACGGTTGCAGGAAGCCGGATGAAATCGCCTGCATCCAGCACGTAGTGGTCAAGGGAGACGCTCACCTCGGCTTTGCCGGAGAGAACGACGAGGAGCGCCTCGAATGGAGAAGCGTGGTGGTGGAGGAACTCGCCCTCCGCAAACGAAAAGTGCGTTGTAGAACCGTTACGGGTCTTGAGCAACATCTTGCTCACGATGCGATCGGGCTGGGCCGAGGGCAGGTCGTTGAGTGTTCGAGGCCCTTGCGTGGTTGTCTGAGTTGGCATGGATCCGATGTTTATCAAAAACCGGAACGCGGGCCGGGATGTACTGCCGGCCCGCGCTCAACACGTCGTCACCCGGCGACGTGCATGGTTCCCTGCATGGTCATATAATGACCGGGGAAGGTGCAGATGAAGGGGTAGTCGCCAGCGGTGCTTGGGGCGGTAAAAGTGACTTCAACCGTCTCGCCGGGGGCCGACATCGAGGTGTTGGCGATGATGTCGTCCCGGCGCGCGGCAGGGATGTAGTCCGTCGCAGCAGCGCCCATGGCGGCCTGGCCAACGGCGTTTATGACGCCAACCGAATTAAGGACCACCACGTTGTGGCTCATGGCCGGGTTGTCGGCCGTGTTATTGAACGTTATGTGGACGGTCTGCCCGGGCTGTACGGTGAACTCGGTCTGCTCGAACTTCATCTCGTTGCCCACCGGCGTCATCGTGAGTTCAAAGGTCGGCCCGTCGAAAGTGACGGCGACTTCCGGTTCGGGAGTAGGCTCCGGTGTCGGGGCTACTTGCTCGGTGGTGGGTTCGGCCGAGGTCGTCGATGGTTCTTCACCACCGCCACAGGCTGCGAGCGTGATTGTCGCAAGGGTGACGGCGAGAATTGCGAGGCGTGGAGTTGTCATAATAGAATTGGGTTTAGGGTGAGGGTAGGTGTGTGGGGGCTGTTGAACTACGTTGTTCGGCCTGAGACAGAGCACATAATTGAATAGCCGCGTTGGGAATTGTACATCTCAAGTATCAAGTTCCAAGTACCAAATCACAATGTGTGCTTCATGAGATCGGTTGGAATCTGGTACTTGGAATTTGGTACTTGGGAGGCTGTTGAACCAGGTCATTCGGAGTACGACAGAGTTGGTAATTCAACAGACTCCCAGGGTTAGAGGGCGAGGCTTGTGGCCTCTTGAAGAATGGAAATGGAGGATGCGGGGTCTACGCCAAGGCCTTCCTGCCTCCCTACGATCTCGCCGCCCGCGTCGAGGAGCGTGATGCGATTCGTGTGGGCGATGTTGCCGTCGGCTTCGAAGCGGTACCGCACATCCAGCAAAGCGGCCAGCGTACGGACGTCCACGTCATCGCTGCGGAGGAGCGTCCAGTTTTCGCCCAGGCCATGCGCCTCTCGGAAGTCGCGGAGGCGCTCAGGCGTATCACGATCGGGATCGAACGAAACAAGGACATACTGAACCTCCCCGTTTTCTGGAAGGCCGCCGGCGATCTTTTTCATGTCCGAGACGATCATTGGGCACGCGTGGCCGCAACTGGTGTAGATCATCGAAAGGGCAACGGGCCGGCCGCGGAAATCGGCGAGTTGGATGGTCTGCTCGGCGTCGCTCGTCCAGTCGGCACCCATCAAGTAGATGGACGTTTCGGAGAGCGGCGCACTTGTATCATATGCAGGAGCAGCCGCCTCGTTGGAGCAGGCTGCCATCCCAAAAACCGTGACGAGAAGGAAGATGATGCGTTTCATGGTAGCTGCCGCTAGTTCGCAGGCGCGTCGAGCGTCGTGCGGAGACCAAGGTTGGAGACGGAGTCGCGGACTTCGAGGCCCGAGCGATGGGCAAGCATGACGAGACGAAGGGTGACGCGTCTCACGGTTGATGTCGCTAGTTCGCCAATGCGCCGAGCGTTGTATGAAAACCAGAGTTGTGGTCGGTAGCTGGCTTCAAAGCCCGAGCGATGGGCCCACATGGCGCGAAGGAGGAAGAGGCGTCTCATTAGATGTCGCTAGTTCACAGGCGCGTCGAGCGCCGTGCGGAAACCGAGGTTGGGAACGGTGTAGCGGGCTTCGAGGCCCGAGCGGTAGGCAAAGCGGAGGAAGGCCGCGTAGTCCTCGAAATCGGCCGCGCCGACGGATCCGGCGCCGCAGAATAGTTTCGTGTCGGCGTCGCGATTGCTGCGGGAATCAGAACTGACGAGACCGCTATTGAAGTCGGAAATCCACTCCCACACGAGCCCGTGGAGGTCGTACACGCCATGGAAGTTGCGGTACGTCGAACCAACGCTCGGCAGCGGGTTCGGGGCCGGCCGGCTGTACCAGCTCAGGATGCGCCGCGTGTAGCTGGGGTCGCTACGGCCGTTGGCTGAAGTCTCGCTCGCCGAGGCCGCGTACTCCCACTCGTTGGTGGTGGGCAACCGCCGGTTCGCCCACCGGGCGTAAGCGGTCGCCGCAAACCACGACACGCGTGTGACTGGTTGGTTGGGCAGGGCATTGCACAATTCGAGATCGCCGCCCCAATGGCTGAGGTAGCCGCTATCCGCAAACAACTGCGGGACCTGCGAACGCCGCCACTCCGGATTGGCGTGGACGAAGGTGAGAAAATCCGTGTTCGTAACCGGAAACGCATCTAGATAGAACGTCTCCACCTCGATGGTCGATGCTTCCGTGACGCCGGTGTAGAGCGGCGTGTGCTCGCCACCCCGAACCAGCACCATCCCCTCCGGCTGCGCGATGGCAGACATCGTCAGTAGTAGCCCGACGAACAGGATGGGGACAGTGCGTTTCATGACGGTAAAGGTTGGCGTGGGAAGCTCAGCGGGTCTCGTCATCAGGGAGCAGTAGGGGCTTCCGCTGAACCACTGTAATCCACCATCTCCGTCTGGCCCGCAAAGATGTCTGGGTTCTCGTCTCCGGTGACCTCAAGGATGCCGACGGCGCCCTTGTTGAAGGCCCGGAAGAGGGCGTGATCCACCAGCGTGTAGCGGCCGGGCACGTCCAGGAGGAACTCTACCACCGACGAGCCGCCCGGGGGCACAACCGTCGTCTGCACGTTGAATTGGTTGACGACACTTCCGCCCTCGCCGTACACGCGGTCGAACATCTCGCCGATGACGTGGAAGCTGGAAGTCAGGTTCGGGCCGCCGTTGCCTACGAAGAGGCGCACGGTCTCGCCAACGCGCGCCTGTAGCGCGTTTTCGCCGGTCAACGAGCCCACGCGGCCGTTGAAGACCACGTACTCGGCGTCTTCGTGGATCGCCTTGTCGAGATCAAATGCCTGGAGGCCGGCGTCGTTGAACGCGCCTGCCGTGTAGAACTCGCTCTGCATGATGTAGAACTCGTGGTCCACTTCCGGGTATCCATTTTTTGGCTCTACGAG
>JADFLK010000155.1 GCA_022564455.1 Bacteroidota bacterium | reverse complement strand
GATCGAGTGAAAGATTGAACTGATCCATCCATCTGAATTCGAATCGGGCCTTGCTGAGCGCGTCGTCGCGATATTGCGATCCGGGATGGCCTTTGGCCAAGTCGGCGGCGTGGGCGGCGATCTTGTAAGCGATCACGCCCTCGCGCACGTCGTCGCGGTTGGGCAGGCCCAAGTGCTCTTTGGGCGTCACGTAACAGATCATCGCCGTTCCGTACCAGGCGATATTGGCCGCGCCGATGGCCGACGTGATGTGGTCGTAGCCCGGCGCGATATCGGTCGTCAGCGGTCCGAGTGTGTAAAACGGCGCCTCACCGCACCACTCAAGTTGTTTTTCGATGTTTTCCTTGATGAGCTGCATCGGGATGTGGCCGGGGCCTTCGTTCATCACCTGGATATCGAACTCCCATGCGCGGCGCGTCAGCTCGCCTTGGGTTTTTAGCTCCGCGAACTGCGCTTCGTCGTTGGCGTCGGCCAGGCCGCCGGGCCGCAAGCCGTCGCCGATCGAATAGGCGACGTCATAAGCGACCATGATTTCGCAGATCTCGTCCCAATGCGAATAGAGCAGGTTTTCCTTGTGATGGGCGAGGCACCACTTGGCCATGATCGCTCCTCCGCGCGAAACGATCCCCGTCAGCCGCTTGGCCGTCATCGGGATGTAGCGCAGCAGCACGCCGGCGTGGATCGTGAAGTAGTCCACGCCCTGCTCGGCCTGTTCGATAAGCGTGTCGCGGAAGAGATCCCAGGTGAGGTCTTCCGGCGCGCCGCCGACCTTCTCCAGCGCCTGGTAGATCGGCACGGTGCCGATCGGCACAGGCGCGTTGCGGAGCATCCACTCGCGTGTTTCATGGATGTTCTTGCCCGTGGAGAGATCCATCACCGTGTCCGCCCCCCAGCGGATCGCCCAAACCAGCTTTTCCACTTCTTCCGCAATGCTAGACGTAACCGCCGAGTTGCCCATGTTGGCGTTGATCTTGACGAGGAAGTTGCGGCCGATGATCATCGGCTCCAGCTCGGGGTGGTTGATGTTGGCCGGGATGATGGCCCGCCCGCGCGCCACCTCGCTCCGCACGAACTCCGGCGTGATCACCTTCGGGATGGCCGCGCCAAACGACTGGCCCGCGTGCTGTTGAAATAGGTCCGGATTCGTCTCACGCAGCGCCTCCAGTTTCTGGCTCTCGCGGATGGCGATGAACTCCATCTCGGGAGTGATCTCGCCACGCCGCGCGTAGTGCATCTGGGTGACGCATTTCCCGGGCATCGCCCGTCGGGGTGGCCGGACGTGCTCAAAGCGCAGGTGATCGAGGCGTTCGTCGTTGGCCTGTTCACGGCCGAACGCGCTTGTCAGTCCGCCGAGGAGCTCCGTATCGCCGCGTTCCTCAATCCACTCACTCCGCACGCTGGGAAGCCCGGTGCGCAAATTGATCGCAGCCTCAGGATCGGTGTAGGGGCCGGAGGTGTCGTAGACGGGGATCGGTGGGTTCTTCTCCGAGCCACTCCCTTCGCCAGTCGGCGATTGATCGATAAGCCGCATGGGTACGCGGATGTCGGGCCGCGAGCCCTCCACGTAGATTCTGCGCGAGCCGGGGAAGGGCCTCCGAACTTCATCAGAGAGCTCTTCGAGGCGGTCGTGCGTGCTGGATTCTGCTTTCCGTTTTGCGGCGGCGGAGGTCGTCTGGAGTTCCATTTTCGTACTTGGTTCTTTGGGCTTTGTACTTCGTGTACGTGTGTTGGCACGGGTAGCCAAGAACCAAAGCGAACGCAGTAAGCGTCCGAAGAACCAAGCGCGAAGAGCGGTTAGCGCCCCGGAGCCTCCCTACGCCGGTGTGAGCCGGATCAGGTTCGAAGGGTTTTTCTCAGTCCCGAGCGGGACACCCCTGGCTTCCGTTGAGGCAAGATACGATGATGACGGCTACGTGGCGATTTCGCGGAGCACACTCCGCTACGCCTTTCAAACCCGTTTGAGGTGTTGCTTCATTCGTGTAGCAGTACCATTCTCAAGCTGGCTGTATTGCCGATTGACCTCAACTCAGTTGTCGCGGCCCAGGATCTCAGCCTCCATACGCCCGAGTCGTATGCGTTCCCGTTCTTCGACGATTTGCCGGTATCGCTGCTCCAGCAGCATGGTTCGGGTCTGAAGGCGGACAAATTCGGTTCGGTGGTCTGGTGTCGGGGCGTCGCCCGCCTGCTCCTGGAGCGAATCTGCTTCTGCGTGAGCTTGTGTCAGTTCGGCACGAACGGCGGCCTCGAACTCGGCGAGTTGCCCGTCAATCTGCTCAGGCGTGGGATCTCGGCGTCGCATCAGTTCACGGAACCTCCAGTTGTCGAGCAGTTCACGTGCCGGCCGAGAATTGACTTCGCCTCCATACTGATCGATCCTGAACGTGACGGGCAGCGTCATACGGACCTTCACCGCTTCGCCGCGATGGCGGCCAGGCGTAAAGCGTGCTTGGCTCACCGCGCGAAGGGCCTCGGCATCCAGCCCGCTTCCGAGTCCTCGCATGACCACGGCATCTTCCACGTAGCCCTCTTCATCTACCACGAATTGTACGAACACGCGGCCCTCGATTCCAGCCTGACGGGCCATGTTCGGATAACGGATCTCGTTCTGAATCGACTCTAACCCGCCGACGATACTCGGCATCTCCTCTACAACCTCGTAGATGATGGTGTCTCGCACGGCCTCGGAAGGACGCGGGTCCGGGAACAATCCGATGTCAAGCGCAGGAATCTGCTCGTAGTCTCTCGTAACCCCGAGGGCTACGCCATTCGTTGGCGCGTCGGAGTCGAGGAGGGCGTATGCAGGGATCGCTCGATTATGCCCCAGAATCGGCGTCTCCGAGAGGACTACCACACGGTGTCCATCCACCACGAAGGACAACTGACGACCCTCAAAGCTCCCTGCTTCGGAAGCTCCATCGAACGGATCTGCAGAAATGATGTACCGGCCCTGCCCAGGAATCTCGATGAAGAAATAGACAAAGGACGAGGCCGTCAATTCAACGGCACTCTGTTCAACGAGGGTCCCGTCCACTTCGATGCGCGGGTTCACGAGATGAAAGTCTTGTACCGGTGGGGGATTCTGCGTCGCAAAATCGAGAGGGTTAGGAGCGATGGGAGCATCAGGCGACGCGACCGCCGCACCCATCCCACTCGCGAGAATGACGATGGAGAAAACAATGGCACCGAGGGCAAGCCCGGTACGGCGAAGAGTGGCGATGCGCGTAGGAGCGAGGGATTTCGTTTTCATAGCGGCAAGACGATTGGACAGGAACGAAGTCGGCGATGCAGCGCTGAGCGCCAGAGTCGGTGTAGGCAGTGCCGCGAAGGAGAGAAGGAGGTCAGCGTAAGCGCGACGGTGGTGCGATCGGCGGGCGAGCACTTCCGCATCGCAGAGTTGCTCACGGCCCTCGTCGAGCGTGCGGCTGAGTAGCCAAACCAGCGGATGCCAGCCAAACACTGCAACGAGCACGTGATCGAGTGTGCGCATTGCGAAGTCCCTCCTGTGGATGTGGGCCAATTCGTGGTCGAGGGCCAGCGCGAGGGCTTCCTTCTTGTTCTTTAGCTCTTCCGGTATCACGATAACTGGGTGCCGCCAGCCGAAGGTGAAAGGAGTGGTCCGTTCCGATGTCCACGCCGTTTTAATTTTGCGCGGCAACGTCCACGTATGGCGGCGATCCTCAACGGCGGCGCGCAAGTCGGCAGCGGGGGTAAGCTGCCTGCGGAAGTTCTGGAGCGCCCGAATCATGAGTGCGAGGCGGAGGAGTCCTAACAGCGCAACGCCGATTACGAGCAGGAGAGCGAATCCGGCCAGGCGCATGCCCAGAGGCATCGGAGAGGATTCATGTACGGCTCCCATGAGTGGTTCGGCCTGAAATATTGCAGGTATGGACGCCTCCGCCGTACGTTGCGCCATAGACACCTGCGCCGTAGGCGTAAGATCCTCTGTATGCGATGCAGACAGTATTGGCGGCATTAGAGGAGACAACACGATACCCGCTGCGAGCGCAAGCGGCAGCGCGGCGATTAGGGCTTGCCGGACGAGGTGCGGTACGAGCGGATGTGCTCGCCGTGCAAATCGCAGAATCACGAGGACAAACAGCGTCGTGGTCGTCCAGATGCCCACCGGCAGCCAGACATACGGCAAACTCCACGCGCCCAGCGCTTCGAGTAGGGAGAGAATGTCAGGCATCGTCGTCCTCCATCGTGTCAATGAGGCGGCGTAGTTCGGCACGCTGAGCTTTGGTCAGGTTTTCGTGTTGAACAAGCGCTTGGACGAGCGAGAGGGGCGAGCCGCCGAACACCTTCTCGACGAAGCCTGCAAGGAGGCTACCCCGCACGTCTTCCGGTGGGCGCGCTGCCGCATAGACGTACGCAGCACCGTCCTGTTCGTACGACAGGTAGCCCTTGCCGGCGAGGTTTTTCATAACCGTCATTACCGTCGTGTAGGCAATGCTTCGGTTGGCGCGGATGCGGTCGTAGACCTGGCGTGCGGTGGCGCTTCGGAGGGTCCAGACGTGTTGGAGCACCTCCATTTCAGTGCCGCCCAGCGGGCTCAAAGGGTTGCGCATAGAGGATGATGTGCTGTGTTCGTACCGATAGTACGACTCGAATAGTAGGCATGTCAAGGGCATTTGCCACGCTCGGAACAAAACATGGCTTCCTAGCCCGTCAGTCGGCCACGCTGAAGACGGTTAGCCCCGCCTACCGATTAAACGCCACCGTCACCTGCGAGCGCAACGCCGCCGGGAGATCTTCCACGCTCTGGAGCTTGAAGTGCATCGTCCGCACGATCTGCTCGGCCACGATGTCGAGGCCACTGCCGATTGGCTCGGCCACCTCGGCGCGGATCACCCAACCGTCATCGTCGGTTACGAATAGAACGAGCACATCGCCGCCGGCTCGCGTCATTGGTGCGAAATGCGGGAACTCAACGTCGTCAATGAAACGGAGGACCTCACGTGGATTCTCCAGCCGGTCATAATCGAATCCCGTCAGCTGGATATAGGGACCGTCGCTTTCGTTGGAGGCGGCCGGTTCGCCCTCGTCCTCACCCTCTGCATCCATTTCGTTCGGTGCCGGCGTCGCAGACACGGGTGGATTAGGCTCAGAAGGTGGATCAGGCATATGTTCTGTGCTCTCATTGTTGGAGGAAGCTGATCCACGGCTTTCGTTGCGGAGGCGTTCGGCCTCGCGGTGCAACGCGTCGCGCTCGCGGATGACCTGATCACGATCCGTGATGAGCCGTAGGCGCTCTTGCATCAGCTGCGCACGCTGTTCCTCCAGTTCGCGGATGCGGGCTGCCAGTTCGTCTTTCTCGCGCCGCAGTGATGCGGTGGTGCGTGCGTACTCGTCTCGTTCGGAAGCGGCTTCGTCGCGCGCAGTTCGGAGCTGCTGAAGAACGCTCGTAGAAACGGTTGAAGGCTCATTCCTCCCCGGCATAGTAGCCAGATCATCTCTCGTTTGCGTCAGCCGTTCGCGGTCTGCACGCAGGCCAGCCACCTCGCTCGAAAGTGCCGCGTTCTCTGCTCGAAGTGCTTCGGCCTCGGCACTCATCCCGTTGCGAGCTGATCGGATGCCGTTCTGTTCTGCGTCAAGTTCGGCTCGCGAAATAAGGATGTCGGCTTCCTGTGATGCCAGCGACGCGGCAAGGCGTTGGCGTTCTGCCTCAAGTTGATTCTGTTCCTCAGCGGAATGCTCATTCTGCTCCCGAAGGCGAGCGATTTGTTCGTTCAGAGAGGCCGTGTTGAGTCCCACTCCATTGGCCTCGGTTCTGAGCCGGACAAGCTCAGCCTGCAAGCGTGTTTGTTCTGT
>JADFLK010000154.1 GCA_022564455.1 Bacteroidota bacterium | reverse complement strand
GAATTGGTGAAGCCTGTTAAGCCCTTTTACATCTTTACCATATGAACCTGCCTCTCGCCTAAAGCATGGCGTATAAGCAGTTAATTTAATGGGTAAATCTTCGCTCTTGAGGATCACATTTCGATATAAATTGGTGAGTGGTACTTCAGCAGTGGGTGAGAGATATAAGTTGTCTATTCCGATATGGTACATCTGTCCCTCTTTATCAGGCAACTGACCGGTACCATAGCCAGATTCTTCGTTGATAAGAACAGGTGGTTGTATTTCCTGGTATCCACTTTCTGTAGCACGATCCAGAAAGAAGTTGAGCAAAGCCCGCTGAAGGCGCGCACCTTTTCCGATATAGAACGGAAATCCCGCGCCCGTCACCTTGGCGCCACGCTCGAAGTCGATTAGGCCGTGCTGTGCAGCCAACTCCCAGTGGGGCTTGGGTTCAAAATCGAACGAGGGCTTCTCGCCCCACTCGAACACGGTCTTGTTCTCCTCCGGTGTCAGCCCTACCGGCACGGACTCGTGCGGGATGTTGGGGATTTCCAGCATCAACCGGTTGAAGGCTTCCTCGTGCTTACGCGCGGCTCCCTCGACTGCTTTGATTTGCTCCTTCAATCGTGCGGTCTGTTTGATCAGAGGTGCAGCTTCGTCGCGTTTGCCTTCTTTCATCAGCGGCCCAATCAGCTTGCCCGCTTCGTTGAGTTGCTGCTGAATCGTCTGCAACTCCGTCAGCGAATCGCGGCGCTGTTCGTCGGCTCTGATGAACTGGTCCACGAGATCAGCCTCGCCCGCGTTCTTATCGGTAATCGCCTTGCGAACGAGGTCGAGGTTGTCGCGGATGAACTGGGGGTCGAGCATCGTTATGTGATTGGAGGAATCTGCAAGTAAGGAGTCAGGCCGGTTGGATGCCGTGAAAATGCAGCGATTCCCTGCGGGGAGATGCACGCGTGCATCGTACGTTACGGACGCATCACATTAGAATCGTCATGCGTGCTGCCTTCATCTTCTTCGTCACCTTTCTGATCGGCGCGTGCGCTTCCACGCCTGGCCCTTCCGACAACCCGTTGGCAGATACTGCCTGGGAATTTCGACGTATCGCAATTCGCAGCAACGATTTCTTCATGCTTCCAAATGATGAAGGAGTCCACAAAGACCAAATCCTGTTTGGTGCAGATAGCAGCATATCCATCCGATCTTGCAATACTTGCAGTGGATTCTATGCCATCGAGGGCAACCACATTGTCATCAACCACATGGTCTGCACGCGCCAAGCTTGTGAGTTGGATTGGATTGACCTTGTTCGTCAGATTGGAGACCATGCTACGTTTCGCTTCGATGATGATTTTCTCATCCTTGAGAAGATCGTCGCGGTGGACACAACCTCACTCATATTCGCTCCAGCGCCGGTTCTCGAAGAGAATTAGAGTTACCCTAGAGCATTCCGTTTGATGGGGATGGATTTCTTGTGATAGGGTGGTATGCGCGGCAATGGTTGCGGATTGAGGTTCCGAGGTATTTCGTTCAACCACTCCTAACTTTTTCGCTGCGTGTACTTCCGCAGCAATGCTGCGCGTTGACCTGGCCTGCAGGGCGATTGGCTCGTCATCGAAACCAGTCATCCTGGGTCTAAGCGGCTTTACTTCGTGCCTGGGCCATCGTTGGAAGGGAACTAAGGGTCGGGTAGGAAGATCGTGTAGGGGCACGATATATCGTGCCCGGACGTGATATATCACGTCCCTACGGCCAAACGAAGTGAGGCCGGAGGGTGTTTGCCCAGCTGATGAACACCCCCACCCCGCCGTGCAGCGGGGAGCCCCCTAAAGGGGGCGGTTTCTAATCGATCCACAGCCTCCACATCGTTTCCACCTACCGAACGAGACCGCCGCCGTAGCTTCCGGCCTCACCCGAAACACCCAGCATGGCCGACACGCCCATTCTCGTTACTGCTGCGCTTCCGTACGCCAACGGTCCGCTCCACATCGGGCACATCGCGGGGGCGTATCTGCCGCCGGATTTGTACGTCCGCTACCAAAGGTTGAAGGGCCGCGACATCGTGTTCATCTGCGGGTCCGACGAACACGGCGCGGCCATCTTCATGCAGGCCATGAAAGAGGACGTGGAGCCGCAGGCCATCGTGGATCGGTATCACGAGCAGATCCAGGGGGCATTCGAGGGCCTCGGCATCGCCTTCGACTACTACGGGCGGACGACATCCGACACCCATCGCGAAACCAGTCAGGCCTTTTTCAGAACGCTGGAAGGGGCCAGAATTTTCAATCGGAAGACGCAGCAGCAACTTTTCGACCCAGAGGCCGGACTGTTTCTGGCGGATCGGTTCGTGCGCGGCACGTGCCCGGTGTGCGGCTACGAAGACGCTTACGGCGACCAGTGCGAGAACTGCGGCTCGTCGCTCTCGCCATCGGAGTTGATCGACCCCAAGAGCACGGTTTCGGGTGCGGAGCCGGAGACGCGCGAGACCACCCACTGGTATCTCCCGCTTGGCAACCTCCAGCCAAGGCTGGAAGCGTGGATCGCCACCAAGCCCGACTGGAAACCGAACGTCCGTGGCCAGGTGAGAAGTTGGTTCAACGACGGCCTCACCGACCGTGCGATGACGCGCGATCTCCCGTGGGGTGTTCCTGTTCCCGAGGGTGTGGAGGGCGCCGTTGATGGCAAAGTGCTCTACGTCTGGTTCGACGCCCCCATCGGCTACATCTCGGCTACGAAGGAATGGGCGGCCGAGCAGGGCGACCCGGAGCTGTGGCGGCGTTACTGGCAAATCCACGAAGACGGAACGATACCGGACCTCCTGCACTTCATCGGGAAAGACAACATCGTTTTTCACACGCTGATTTTTCCGGCACTGTTGATGGCCTACAACGAGGTCGACGAGGACGGCCCGCAGTGGACGCTTCCCGCAAATGTGCCTGCCAACGAGTTTCTGAACCTCGAAGGGAAGAAACTATCCACGAGTAGGGGGTGGGCCGTGTGGGTTCACGAAGCGCTTGAGGTGTTCCCGCCCGATGTGCTGCGCTACGGGCTGGCCGTTGCGCTCCCCGAAACAAAGGACACGGACTTTTCCTGGGCCGATTTCCAGGCGCGCGTCAACGGGGAGCTTGCGGATGTGCTTGGCAACTTCGTGAACCGGGCGCTTTCGTTTGCGTGGCGGTTTGCCGATGGCATTGTTCCGCTACTCATCAACCCGAGTGACGAAGACACTGCCGTGCTTGACGCGCTCGAAGAGTTTCCTGACCGAATCGGTGCCGCGTACCAGCAATTTCGCATGCGTGAGGCCGTGCAAGAAACGATGGCGCTCGCCCGCATCGGCAACAAGTACTTCAACGACGCCGAGCCGTGGCGTACGCGCGAGACCGATCCGCAGTCCTGCGACAATACGATCCATATAGCGTTGCAACTGTGTGCATCGCTGTCAGTCCTGATGGATCCAATCCTGCCACACAGTGCTGTGCGCATCCGCGAGATGATGAACATCGAGGGCGTGAGGTCGAGTGAACCGGGTGGGACGCAAGCGCCCATCATGTGGGATGACGCCGGCTTCCGCCTCCTTTCTCCCGGACACATTCTTGGCGAGCCGGCCATACTTTTTGACAAGATCGAAGACGAAGCGGTGGAAGCCCAGCGAGCGCTCCTGGAAGAACGCGCCGCGGCATCGGAGGCCGCGGCCGAACGTACCGCCGAAAGCTCTGCCGAACCGGATGTCGAACCGTACGTCCCTGTTGCCGACACTATTACGTTCGACGACTTCACGAAGTTGGACTTCCGCTCGGGCAAAGTGCTCGCCGCCGAACATCATCCCAACGCTGACAAGCTGCTGCGCATGGATATCGACCTTGGTTTCGAGCAGCGGCAGGTCCTGGCAGGCGTGCGTGGACACGTGGAACCGGAGGACCTGGTCGGCCGCAACGTGATTGTCGTGGCCAACCTCGCGCCGCGCACCATCCGAGGGCTGGAGAGCCAGGGGATGCTCCTCTTCGCCGAAAACCGGGACGGGAAATTTCTGCCGGTGTTCACGGAGGCCGAGCCGGGGAGTACCGTCAAGTAGCGCTCAGAAGTAGAAGGATGCCGTCAGCGAGCCGTAGAGGTGCGACGACGGCTGACCGTGGTACTCGCGGCTGCGTGCGATGAACCGAGCCGTTGCTCCAAGCCGGCCGAGGCGAAGACCCACGCCGTAGTCGAACTGGCCGACGATGGGAATCTTCGGAGTGCTCTCGCTGGAGCGAAAAGCCGTGCCGTCGAGAAATTCGTTGCGCCAGACCCATTCACCCTGAAATCCCATAAATAGGGTGAAAGCGCCTCGTCCTGCAACTACACCCGCCCCTGCTCGCGTACCGCTCCAGATGGTTCCAAGGCCGAGGCCAACGCCTGGTCGGATCTCGATGCCGGCGTCGTCGCCTTCCACCAGATGGAACCGCCGAGCCACGTCATACTGCGCCGCAAACCCCGGCTCGGCCGGCAGTTGGTTTTCCCAGCCGGGCAACCGCTCCGAGCCAAGCAGGATGTGGAGGCTGTTTTGCGTTTCCTCGGCCAGAGTGAGGGGGCCGATCACGCCGATCTCAACGCGCAAAGCTCGGACAATCTTGTCGGATTCCGAACGCGCTTCTGCTGCACCATATAGCCATCCCGCAAAGGGACGCCGGCCGGGGATGTCCCGTACCCCTCTGCTGCGCGGGGTGTAGATGCGTTGACCCAAGGAGAGATGCAGCGTCGATGCTTCCTGCTCCTCTGCCACCAGACGGGATGCCCATGCAGGAGCCCCATCGAGCTCAATTCCAATTTCCAGGCCCGACGTGTAGTCGAAGTCCATGGGCGGGCGACCCAGGCGCATAGCGAAGAAATCGTTGTCCACGCGGAGGTGGACAGCGGACACGTGCTGGGCGCTCGTGGGCGCACCAAACGCGGCCATGCACAGGAGGACGACGAAGGACCGACGCAACGGGAATTCCGAAAAGGGGGGTTCTCTAACCTACGGCGAGACGCTCAGTACTAACCCAACGCGGACTTTCGTGTAGGCCCATCCACGTAGCCTAGATAGGCGATTATCCCAAATCCTACAGGCTCCTAGGAGTGACTAATACGTACTGAGTCCCATGATTTATCTCTCTTCCGAGCCATCGGAGTGATATTTTTGGCGCCTCCGTTTTGCGGCTGAGCCGCCACCTTCCCCATGCTTCGATTTTTCCTGGCCGTTGCCCTGACGGGCTTTCTCGCACCACCGGTGTTGGCCCAGTATGGCGACTCGGCCAACACATCAGGTGGGCCACTGAAGCCCGAGCAAGCCGCGTTCGACGTGACGTTTTATGACCTCAGTCTGGCGTTTGTACCTGAATTTCGGTCCATCCGTGGGATGCTGAGGATGGAAGCTCGGATTGTCGCGCCGACAAGTGTGATTGTGCTCGACTTGGACCAGTCTCTCCTCGTGGACGTGGTTCGTAGGCGCAAGATTGGTTCGATTCTTCAACCTGGTACGATCTCCCACAGCGCCTTCACTAATGTTCCGTTTGAGCATCAGGGCGGCACGGTGTCTATTCGACTCGGTCGTACGTACCAACCCGGTGAAGAGCTAGAACTCAGGATTACGTATGGGGGGCAACCGATAGAAGCCGCTAGACCTCCGTGGGACGGGGGTTTTACGTGGACAGAGACAGAAGATGGACAGCCGTGGATCGCCGTTTCGTGCCAGGGAGAGGGCGCCGACCTCTGGTGGCCCGACTCAGCGTACAAAAGATCCGGTCGCGAACGTCCGATATACGCCTCAGCGAGTATGCCGAGGCAAGGTGCGCACTGTGACCAACGGTCCGTTGTCCCCAGAGCTTAATCCGGACGACGGACGCACGT
>JADFLK010000153.1 GCA_022564455.1 Bacteroidota bacterium | reverse complement strand
GCCACGACAGTGAGGGGGCGGTGGTGCGCTATGGGGAGGCTTCCGGAACGGGCGTGGCCGGAAGCTTGAGTGTGGGGGTGTGAGGGGTGGTAGGGCGTGCTCGCCGAGCGCGCCGCGTCGGTTCCTGGGGGAATGGGGAAAGGGTAAAATCGGGTTGCGGCTGATAGCCAGTGCACCCCCTGCCCCGCAAGCGGGGCTGTCCCCCTTGCGAAGGGGGACACTCTCAGATGCCCTGAGGCTTCCGCGCCGAGGACAGAGCCAAGCTCCAACTTCCAGGCTCCAAATACCAAGAATAGAGCGGTGAGGGTAGAAGACAGGAGGACAAGAGACGGAGGACGGAGCCAAGCTCCAAATTCCAAGCTCTAAGTTGCAAGAATGAAGAGCTAGACATAGAAAATGGATAACGCGAGACAGAGCACGGATTCTGGATATCGGATATGAGATTTCGAATTTCGGGGAGGGGGAGGAGAGAAAGAAGGGGGAATGGAACAGTGGGCGGGCGGGAGGCGAATGAAACGCAACCTTCAACCTTTTAACCTGAAACCTTCGAACCCACCTTTCACCATTCACCGTTCAGCTTTCCTCCGCTTCGCTACCTTCTGGCGCTCCAATCGTCCTCCTTCCCCGATGGAATCCACTACCCTCAGAACAACGCCGCTCCACGCCGTTCACGTTGCGCTCGGTGCTAAGATGATGCCCTTTGCGGGGTTCGATATGCCCGTGCAGTACAGCGGCATCATGGACGAACACCATGCCGTGCGTCAGGCGGCGGGGCTGTTCGACGTGAGCCACATGGGCGAGGTGTTCGTGCGCGGCCCGCAGGCGTTCGAGTTCGTCCAGCGGCTCGTCACCAACGACGCCGCGAAGCTCTACGACGGCAAGGCGATGTTCACCGTGATGTGCCGGGAGGATGGCGGAGCGGTGGACGACCTGCTCGTTTACCGAATAGCCGAGGACGAGTACATGCTCGTTATCAATGCCTCGAACATCGAGAAAGACCTCGCGCACATCCGGGCGCAACACGAGGCATCAGGTTTCGATTGTTCGATTGAAGATGCCTCCGACAGCACCGCGCTGCTTGCGCTTCAGGGACCGAAGGCGTTCGACATCATCGCGGAAGTGACGGATCTGCCCGTGGCCGGCATCGCGTTTTACCATTTCATCCAACCCGAGCCAGGCGCTTTTCTTGGATGCCAGCGAGCAATCCTCTCTTACACGGGTTACACCGGGGAAAAGGGCCTGGAAATCTACTGCGAGCCGGAAAAAGCCGAGGAGGTTTGGAATGATCTGATGGCGGCGGGCGAAAGGCACGGCCTCAAACCGGCGGGCCTCGGGGCACGCGATACGCTCCGCCTCGAGGCAGGCTTCTGTTTGTATGGGCACGAACTCGACGAGTCCATCAACCCGCTGGAAGCAGGTCTCGGCTGGGTGACAAAGCCCGACGCAGCCGACTTCGTTGGCGTGGAGGCCGTCCGTGCAATGAAGGCAGCGGGCATTCCACGCAAGCTGATCGGCTTCGTAATCAACGAGCGCGGGATCGCGCGGCAGGGATGCCCGATCTCGGACGCAGACGGCAACGAGATCGGCGAGGTCACGAGCGGGACACAGTCGCCGGTACTGGGCAAAGCCGTCGGCCTCGGGTTCGTCCCGAACAACCCGGACTACACAACCCCCGGCTCACCGATTTATATGAAGGTGCGTAACCGCACGCTTGAGGCGACTATCACCAAGCCGCCGTTCCACAAGGCAGGCTGACCGTTGATTGTTAATTCCATCACTGCGAAGGCACGCGACGGACGGAGACGATATCTTCGGGCTGCCGACGCAGCCGCGCCTGTATTTTGGCCCCTACTTCTCCCGCTCTCCCCCAGATGAACGTCGACGTTTGCTTCTCGCCAAAAGCGCTGACGGAGGATGCCGTTAAGGGGAAGATCGTCGTCGTTATCGACGTTCTTCGGGCCTGTTCAACTATTGTAACGGCCCTCGCACACGGCGCACGCGAGGTGTTCCCGGTGGCAGATAGAGGCGAGGCGGGGCGCGTAGCCGCCCAGCTCGATCCGGAAACGTCGCTCCTCGGCGGCGAGCAAGGAGGGCAACGCATAGAAGGGTACGGCGCAGGCAACTCCCCGCTCGAGTACAAGCCTCCGCTCGTCGCGGGCAAGATTGTTGTGCTTACGACCAGCAACGGTACGCGGGTATTCTCCAGCCTGAACGGTGCGGCGGAGACGGTTGCGGGCTGCTTCCTCAACCTGAGCCGCGTGGTAGACTATCTCAACGAGATTGATGAGCGTTCCATCACCGCCGGTGAAGATCAGCACGTACTAATTCTCTGTGCCGGCCACGACGGGTGCGCCGCGCTTGAGGACGTGTTATGTGCGGGTATGATTCTCCATCACCTGTGGGCCGGCCGAGTGCCGTCCGGCCTCGCCGATGGCGCGCGCATTGCGCTCACCCAGTACCGAAGTGTTCACAGCAGGCTGGCCCGTTCGCTGTTCAACTGTGCCCACACACAACGGCTGATTGCCCTCGGGTTCGGTGATGACGTAACGTACTGCGCTCGCATCGATGCACTCCCCCTACTTCCACGTTACGTGGACAACCTGCTGATTCTCGACGACGCCGACAAGGAGCGAGCCCGTGAACTTGTAGCCGCCTTGCCGAAGTACGAGGAAGATCTCGCTGAAGCTCCCGAAGTCTGAGCGTTCCTTCCTCTCGGCGGTTCTATCACGTAGTTTGTTCAAACGTCCGTCGGAACACCCGGCAGCACCGTCCCCCACTTAGCAGGCGCACCGTGAGCAGCACCCGTTCACGCTCCACTTCCAGGCGCAAAAAAAAAAGCAAGGCAGGCTCATCCGGCTCGCTCGTATCGAGTGAGCGCAAGAAGGAAATCCTTGGCCTGATTTTGCTGGCCCTGGCCTTCCTGGTCACGCTGGCCATCCTCACGCACAGCCGCGAGGATGACGCCCTTCTCGGCGGAGTTCGGTGGGATGATCTGTTCGACGCGCGAGACAATCGTACGGGTAACCTTCTTGGCCCCGTGGGCGCTATCGTAAGCCGCGCGTTGGTTCCAGGCTTCCTTGGCTTGCCCGTCCTGGGAATGCTCGGGATGCTGTTTGGGTGGGGATACGTGCTGTTCCGGAGGCGCACGCCAGTCTTCCTGCCCATGATTACTGGGCTGATGGCCGCGGGAGTGT
Source organism: Bacteroidota bacterium (assembly GCA_022564455.1). The sequence continues at coordinate 2,687 of JADFLK010000153.1, read as the reverse complement.
TCTTTCTCGCCTGCTTTCTTGGATGGATCGCGCAGCACACGGATATGTCGCTCGATCTATGGAGCGGGGCGGTGGGCCTTGGCGTTGCGAATTGGCTGGAGAATATTGTCGGTGCAGTCGGGTCGTTTGCCCTGCTGGTCCTGGGCCTGGCGGTAACGGTCCTCCTTTTTGTAGATCGGGATATTCAGACGACGCTGGATCGTGTAGAAGCGTGGTTGATCCGCCTGCGGGACGGCCTTGGCAAACTGGGGAGATCGCTGAAGAACAGCGCTGCCAACCGAAAGATGTTGCGTGAAGCGGCTGTAGAAGAACGAAAAACGCAGCAAGAAGTGAAGACGGAGCGAGAAGAGCCCGAGGCGCCGGAACCCACCCAACCAGCACCTCTGCACGTTGAAGCCGTGCCGCCCCCGCCGGCAGCGACGAATGGCGGCGTGTCGTCCACCGATGACGAGCTTGTGGACGACCTACTCCGAAAGCATCAGAGCACTCCGCCCCGTCCGGGCGAGCCCGCCTTTCAAATCCACGGGCCTATAGAAGAGGAAACGGCCGACCTCGACCGCGAGCGCCATCCCGACGCCCGCAGTTTCGCCTACGATTTCCCTTCCATTGAACTGCTGGAAGCACCCGACAATCAGCAGCGCGTAGACGTGGACGAGATTGAGGAGAACAAGCAAATCCTCCTCGACAAACTGGACACTTACAACATCGAGATCGTCGAAATCGACGCCGTTGTTGGCCCTACCGTTACACGGTACGAGCTGGCACCGGCGCCCGGCGTCAAGATCAGCCGCATCACGGCGCTACAGGACGACCTTGCGATGGCCCTCGCCGCACCGGGCATCCGCATTATCGCTCCCATTCCCGGCAAGAGTGCGATTGGCGTGGAGATCCCGAACCGCTCGCGCGAGATGGTCCGACTCCGCTCGATGCTCTCCACGGCCAGGTTCCGCGATGCCAGCAACCAGGAGGGCGGGAGCATGAATCTCCCGGTAGCCCTCGGCAAAACCATCGAAGGTGAGGTGTTTCTGCAGGATCTCACCAACATGCCGCACGTGCTCGTTGCGGGCGCCACGGGCTCGGGCAAGTCGGTGGGCGTCAATACGCTCATCACGGGTCTGCTCTACGCCTGCCATCCGGACGATCTCAAGTTCGTGATGATCGACCCGAAAAAGATCGAACTCAACACGTATGTAGGCCTGCTCAATCACTTCATCGCCATGCCGGAGGATGCCGATGAGCCCATCACTACAGACTTCGCACAGGCGGCGGGCGTGCTGAAATGCTGCGAACGGGAGATGGAAGAGCGCTACGACTTGCTGGCCGCTGCCGGCGTGCGTGGAATCGGCGAGTACAACACCAAGGTGGCCTCCGGTACGCTGAACGATCCGGACGAGGAGCACCGCCATCTCCCGTACATCGTCGTGGTCATCGACGAGCTGGCCGACCTTATGATGACAAGCGGCAAAGAGGTTGAGGCGCCGATCGCTCGGCTGGCGCAGATGGCGCGCGCCGTGGGCATCCACCTCGTTATCGCCACGCAGCGGCCAAGTGTGGATGTGATCACCGGCCTCATCAAGGCCAACTTCCCAAGCCGAGTGGCCTACCAGGTGGCTTCGCGGATTGATTCGCGGACCATCATCGACATGGGCGGAGCGCAGCACCTCATCGGCAACGGCGACCTCCTGTACATGAACGGATCGCGGATTACGCGTCTGCAAGGGCCGTTTATCTCCGTGGGGGAAGTCGAGGCCATTGTCAAATACATTGGCTCGCAGAAGGGCGCAGGACCGTATCTGCTTCCGCCACTCGAAACAGAAGCATCCGGCGGTGCGCACGTCGGCGGTGGCAGCGGCGAGCGCGACGAGCTCTTCGAAGACGCTGCGCATGTGATTGTCAGGAGCCAGCAGGGTTCCGTTTCATTGCTCCAGAGGAAACTCTCCGTGGGGTACACGCGTGCTGCACGCCTCGTCGATCAACTCGAAGATGCGGGCATCGTCGGCTCGTTTGAGGGCTCCAAAGCCCGCGACGTACTCGTCGCCGACGAGATGCAACTTGACGCCCTCCTCGCCGGTGTATAGCGGTACTACAGGGCCGTAACCACTTCACTCGTTCCTGGAAATCTCTATGCCTGAATCCACCCCTCTCGTTGGCATCGTCATGGGCAGCGAGTCCGACTGGCCCGTGATGGAGGAGGCCGCAAAGATCCTGGCCGACTTCAGTGTGCCCTTTGAGGTGCGAGTGCTGTCGGCGCATCGTGCGCCGGGCGATACCTCGGAGTATGCAGAAACGGCTACTGAGCGCGGCCTTCGCGTTATCATTACGGGCGCGGGAGGCGCTGCACACCTTGCCGGCGTGATGGCGGCCTCTACCACATTGCCGGTTATTGGCGTTCCCATATCTACTCGCGACCTCAAGGGTTTGGACTCCCTCCTCTCTATCGTGCAAATGCCCGGCGGAGTGCCCGTGGCTACCGTGGCTATTGGGCAGGCGAAGAATGCGGCGATTCTGGCCGTGCAGATCCTCGCGCTCTCCGACATGCGCCTTGCTGACGCGTTTGCCGTTTACAAAAATGAACTCAAGCAACTCGTCCGTGAGATGGACGAGCGAATTCAGAGCTCCGGCTAAGGAGGTGGTCTACTCTACTCCAGATACAGATCTGTCGTCTCTTCAACGCTCCGGCCGCGCAA
>JADFLK010000152.1 GCA_022564455.1 Bacteroidota bacterium | reverse complement strand
TACGAGCCGCTCGCCCTCAAACGCACCACCGTGGAAGGCATCCGGGTGATCGTCGCCGGGGTAGACGAGGTTTTCCGGCGGCTGGCCGGGGCGCAGCAATAGACTTCGCATCGGACGGGTTTCGGCAGCGGAGATTGCTCGAATCATGTGTAATTACGTGAATACGTGATTCTGACTATGCCGGAATGGTCTCGGGATGGTGTTGACGCTGCCCTCACGTAATCACGTACATCACGTAATCCAAGGCAAGCCGTTCTCAGCTCTGAGCCAGCATCACCATCATCACGATGAACAAGATTACGGCGAGGATCGTCATCGCAATTTTGATCTTGCTGTACGGCCGCTCGCCCTGTACGCGGCCTGTTTCGGCGTCTACGGTGAACTGGTAGGTCTTGCCGCCGAACTGGTAGGAGCTAATCCAGATGGGCAGAAGGATGTGCTTGTACGTAACGTCGAAGTAGCGGGTGTCGTTGCTGGTGACGCGCTGCTCGTCGCCGCCGATGTCGCTGCGGATGGCCTGGTCGATACGGGGCGCCATCTTCGTGGTCGCAATCTTGAAGCCGTCCTCCAGCCCAACCGTGTAGTGCTCGGTCAGGAACCCGGCCAGGTACTCGTCGGCGTAAGGGACGAGGCGCTGAAGTGCGTCTTCACCCACGCTGGGGCGATGAACCTCCGGGAGCGAGGTGCTGGCCTCGACCAACACGTCGTCAAAGTCCACGTACACGCGGCCGGAGGCCGGGTGCCAACTTGTTTGGCGGACCTGCCGCGTCCGGGTTTGCGGTTTCCCGTTCACCGTGGCCGTGTACGTCTGCGTGGTGTAGTAGTGGGTGCCGCGCTGGCCCGTGTAGGCCGAAATCGTACGGGCGTCGTACGTCCAGTGGGGGATGTACATCCCGGTGAGGCCGCGCGCGGAGCCGGAGTGCTTCTTCAGGTCGCCCGGTGCGAACCAGCGGCCTTGCAGCCACTTTCGGAAGGCCTTTTGGGCTTCGGAATCCGTGACCTTGAACGGAAGAAGGCTCTGCGGCTTGATGGAGCGCGTCGATGCGCCTTCGAGGACGACCGGCGACCCGCAAAACGCGCACGAGTCGCTCATTACGTCAGGCGGCAGGTTGGTCTCGGCTGCACAGCTGGAGCACTTCGCGGTGATGGTCTCCACCGTTTCCACCTGCCCTTCCAGCGCCCGGACGGCCGCGTTGAAGTCCATCTCGCCCGCCGCGGGCTCATCAGCGCCGATGCGGTTTTCTACCCCGCAGTAGGGGCATACGAGGGCCTCCGTGCCGGGACCAAACTCGAGGTCGGCTCCGCAGTTCTTGCACGCAAACTGGCGTAGCTCCATGGTTGGGGGGTGGAGGTTAAGGGTATGAGAGGGTGAGAGAAAGAGGCCGATAGGGGGTAGGAAGCTGCTACCAAACCACTCTCATCCCCTCATTCTCACACTCACCTACGCTGGCTAGGAGGATGGCTCATCTGGGGTAGTAGGGGCTGCCGGGGAAGGAACCGGCGGCGGAACGGCGGCGAACAGATCGCCGAGCGCAGAGACCTGGCCGGCGGGCTGCCACTCGTCCATGCCCTTCGTCCAGACCATGCTGTCCTTCGTAAGTGTGCCGCTCTGGGCCTGGCTGCGTAGCGTGTTCATGTCGTACGGGCCGCGTGTTTCCCCATCTACGGCCACGTGGTACTGCGCGGCGACGGGAGGGGGTGGTGGAGTTCCGGCCGTGGGCTGCCCCATCGTCTGGGCCATCTGGTTGGCCATCGCGAAGCCCATGCCCATCCCCATTCCTTGTCCTGCGCCACTGCCGGGCGTTTCGGCGGCTTTCTCCATGGCTTGCGCAGCCTGAAACTGCGTGTACGCACCCAGGTCTCCGACGATACCCATGCTTGTCCGTTTGTCGAGCATCTCCTCGACGGCAGGCGGGAGGGAGATGTTTTCGACGAGCAGCGACGTGACGTCGATGCCGTAGCCGTTGAACTCCTCTTCGATCTTGGCGCGGACGAACTCGCCAAGTTCGTCGTAGTTCGCGGCGAGATCTAGCGCGGCGAGTTTGCTCTCGGCCAGCACGTCCGTAAAGCGCGAGACGATGAGGTTGCGGAGTTGGTTGGAGAGGTCGTCCGTCTGGAAGTGGCCGTCCGTACCAACGATCTCACGAATCAGCGTAGCGGGGTCGCCGGCTTTGAACGCGTACGTACCGAACGCCCTCAGGCGGAGTGGCCCGAACTCCGGGTCGCGGAGCATGATCGGGTTCTTCGTTCCCCACTTCTGGTCTGTAAACTGCCTCGTAGAGACGTAGTAGACCTCGGCCTTAAACGGACTCTCGAAGCCGTGCTTCCACCCCTGGAGCGTGGAAAGGAGCGGGATGTTTGCCGTTTCCAGCGTGTAGGTGCCGGGCGGGAAGACATCCGCCAACTGGCCTTCATCCACGAACACGGCCTCCTGGCCTTCGCGGACGACCAGTTTCGCCCCAAACTTTATTTCGTTGTTGTAGCGCTCGAAGCGGTGGACGAGCGTGTCGTCGGAGTCGTCGGTCCACTCAATGATGTCGATGAACTCGCCGCGGATCTTGTCGAAGATGCCCATGGGTCTGAGGAGTCTATGGGGGAAAGGGAACACCGCACGATACGGCTTGCAGGTCATGCCCCGCAAGGCTGCGTGCTATTGGGCGCGAGGTCGGGTCATGGGGAATAGGCAGGGGCTGCCCCAGGAACAGAAACCTGGTTGTTCAGGTAATGCGCCTTCACTCCACCTAAACCAATCTGATCATGGACCTCAAGACCAGTGTCGACGAACTCAACGCGATGATCCTCCGGGGAGAGGTGCTTCCCGCCTTCGACCGCTTCTATGCGTCGAACGTCGTTATGAACGAAGTTGGGGAAGAGCCTCGTGTTGGCAAAGCCGTAAACCGCGAGCTGGAAGAGAAATGGGTAGAAGGCGTGAGAACGTTCCATAGCGCTGAGGTGAAGAACGTAGCCGTTAACGAGACGAGCCCGGGTACCGGTGTCGCGTTTGTTGAATGGTTTATGCACTACGATCACGACTTCGCGGACGGTGAGGTGAAGGTGGAGCAAGTCGCCGCGCAGGAATGGGAGAACGGCCAGATCGTCCGGGAGACATTTTATCACGGGTAGGCCAGCCCTCACTGAGAAGTCCCACAGAGAAGTCTGAAAGAGGAGTTGCGTCCGCTATTCGGGGTACGAGTTGGTCGTACTTTTCACATTGTGGCATCGTCAACAATCTGTGTCCCCCATGCAAGTTGTCGACCACGAACGAACGGGCTCGGTAGGGCTTGCGCTGGCCGGCGGCGGCCCCGAAGGCGCGGTGTACGAGATCGGTGCGCTTCGTGCGCTCGACGAGGCCATGAGCGGTGTGGATTTCACGGACGTGTCGGTCATTGTAGGCGTTTCATCTGGGGCATTTGTAGGCTCGTGCCTGGCCAATGGTATCTCGACGGCGCAGCTTGTTCGCTCGGTCATCCACAACGAGCCCGGCGTGCATCCCTTCCGGCCCGAACTCTTTATGTCGCCTGCGATAAAGGAGTTCGTGAAGCGCGGCATGTCCGTGCCGAGGCTCGTCTTCGAGGCCCTCTCGCACTCCGTGAGGAAAGGCGAGGTTGGCAAAGGGCTTGTTCTATCGATGGTGAGCCGGCTGGGGCGGGCGCTGCCGGTGGGGATGTTCGACAACAACCCGCTGCGCGAATACCTCGAAACCATTTTTTCCGAGGATGGCCGCACCAACGACTTCAACGAACTGGAGACCAGCCTCTACGTAGTTGCTGCCGATCTGGACGCGGGCGAGGCCGTTCGTTTCGGCGACGAGGGCTTCAAGGATGTTCCGATCTCCCTCGCCGTGCAGGCCTCGACGGCCCTGCCAGGACTCTATCCGCCCGTGGAAATCAATGGCCGCTTCTATGTGGATGGGGTCCTGCTGAAAACACTCCACGCCTCCGTGGCGCTGGAGAAAGGAGCCGGTCTGGTGATTTGCGTGAATCCGCTCGTGCCCGTGGATACCGACGGAGCCGTAGAGCAAGGCGTGATGAAGCGTGGCCATTTGCTGGATCGCGGGATGCCCGCGGTGCTATCGCAGACATTCCGGACGCTCATCCACTCGCGCCTGGATACGGGCCTCGCCGCGTATCAGGATCGCTACGACACAGCCGATGTTTTGCTCTTCGAGCCCAAGCGCGACGACTACACGATGTTCTTCCGCAACGTCTTTTCCTTCTCTGCGAGGAAGGAGGTCTGCGAGCACGCGTACCGTTCCACCATGGAAACCCTTTCTGATCGGCGCGAAGAGCTCGCTCCCATCCTCGAACGACACGGTATCACGCTGCGTAACGATGTCCTCGACCGATCGCACTACGACCTTTGGGAGAGCGTCGGCCTCGGCGGGCTCGACAAGGCCGTGCTTCCTACAACAGTGGCGACGCGGGATCTCAAGGATGCGCTGGATGAGTTGGATGGGTTGCTGGATTCTTGACGATTAATGGTTAGTAACCTTTTGGTAACGGCTAGATGAGATCAGAAATCGAACGATTCTATTCCGCAGCACGTTGGGTCTAGAAGCCCCTAGACTCTCCCGGCTTCAACCATCTCACCCCTTTTTGTAAAAGAATCGGCACGGGAAGCGTGGTCAGAAACGTGGTGAGGATGAGGGCGGTGAATAGCCCTTCGCCGATCACGTGCAGGCTGTTGAGGGCCAGCCCGGCCATGATCACGTCGATGCCGCCGCGGCCGTTCATCCCGAAACCGAGCACGACGCCCTCCCGCCACGAGGCGGTGGATGGAAGCAGGCCGAGTACGCCCGCCAGCATCTTCCCGACAAAGGCCGCTGCTACGATGGCGGCCAGCAGTATCGGCTCCTTCACGATAAAGCTGAGGTCGGCCTGAAAGCCGGCGGCGAAAAAGAAAAGCGGAGTCAGAAAGCCGACGCCGACATCGCGGACGACATGCACCGTTTCTGTAAACGGCCCCCCAAGCACCTTAGGGCCAATAAATAACCCTGCAAGGAACGCACCGGGTACAAACGAGAGTCCGGCTGCATCGGATACTGCGGAGAAGAGCAATCCGATAACAAGAGTGAGGGTGAACGCTCCCGGGCGGCCTCCCAGCCCAAACCGTCGAACCAGGTCCCCTAGTGGCCCAAGTGCGAACCATCCGACCGCCGTAGCCCCTATCAGAAACCCGCCTGCCTTCAAAAGCACGAGGGCGAGAGTGCTGGAACCGCCTGCCTCCGAAGTGGACAAACCGGCTACGATGGCAAAGGCCACGAGCACGAGTACCACCTCAAGCAACGATACGCACAGCAACCGCCGGCCGAAGGGCGTCTGGAGCATTTGGAGATCGAGCAACACCCGCGAAACAGTTGCGAGGGCCGTCGTGGCGATGATGACGCCCACCATGAGGCCTTCCGCTGAAGAACCGCCGCCTACCATGGTGACCGCTACATAGCCCAGCCCCGCCGGGATAACTAGACCAGCCGCGGCTGGCAGCAACGATGAGGACGCCGAACGCAACAATTCCTCGGGATCAACCTGCATGCCGATGAACAGCATTAGCATCACCACGCCCAACACGCCGAGCATCGAGAGTGTCTCGCTCGGGCCGACAAGACCCAATACCGGCGGACCAAATACGATCCCTGCGGCTAGCTCGCCGAGCACCGCTGGATACCCCAACTTGCTCGCCAGAGAACCTGCCCCCCATGCCAGGATAACTACGAGAAAAAGGTCGAAGAAGGGCATGGACAGGTTTTGCGCAGCGTATTCCCGGGGCCTCCTAAGAGGCTTACGTCACAAAAACAGCGAGTGCAGAATAGTTGTCATTGTCGGGAGGCACACGTTCTAGCAGGCGGCGCTCCATGCCGCTGATCCACTCATCCGGGTCCTTCGCAG
>JADFLK010000151.1 GCA_022564455.1 Bacteroidota bacterium | reverse complement strand
TCAACGGGCCCGTCCAGCTCGGCCTCGGCCGCTTTCAGCAGGCCGACGGTGGAACCCTGTTCCTGGACGATATCGGCGACATGCCGGTGGTGGCGTACCTCGCCTACAGCGTTCACGGCAACGAAGCCAGCGGTACGGAGGCTGCGCTTCTGACGCTCTACCATCTGGCTGCCGGACAAGGATCTGCCGTTGAGGAAGTGCTGAACAACGCAGTCGTCATTATCGACCCGATGCTCAACCCGGACGGGCGCGACCGGTTTACGAACTGGGCGAACAGCTACCGCAGCCCGGCTGCGCCGACGTTGGATACGCAGGACCGGGAGCACAACGAGGCGTGGCCCGGCGGGCGCACCAACCACTACTTCTTCGACCTCAATCGCGACTGGCTTCCCGCTCAGCTTCCAGAGAGCCGCGGCCGCCTGGAGGTCTTTCACCACTGGCGGCCGCAGTTCCTTGGCGATTTCCACGAGATGGGCGCGGAGGCCACGTTTTTCTTTCAGCCCGGCATCTCGAGTCGTACCAATCCCAACACGCCTGAGCAGAATCAGGTTCTCGCCGGAGCCATCGCCGAGCACCATGCCGAGGCCTTCGACGCCGTCGGGCAGTTGTACTACAGCGAGGAGTCGTTTGACGATTTCTACTATGGAAAGGGCTCCACCTACCCTGATGTGAACGGCGCGGTCGGCATCCTTTTCGAGCAGGCGTCGTCGCGGGCGCTGCAGCGGACGACCTCCTACGGCACGTTGCACTACGCTACGACGGTGCGCAACCAGTTCATTGCCTCGCTGTCGTCGTTAGAAGGGGTACTGGCCAACCGTGAGGCGCTGCTACGTTTTCAGCGAGATACCTACCGAGATGCACCGAACGTGGCCGGACGCGCGGGTGCTGAGGGCTACGTCGTCGCGATGGATCGCTACCCGCAACGCGCGGCCGAGTTGGCCCGAACGCTCCGGCGCCATCGGATACAGGTGTATGAGTTGGCGCGCTCGGTAGAGGCGGGCGGCCGGCGCTTCGAGCCCGGAAAGGCCTTCGTCGTTCCGTTCGATCAGCCGCAGGCCCAACTTATTAAGGCGATGTTCGAGGAGGTGACGACCTTCGAGGACTCGCTGTTCTACGATGTCTCGGCGTGGACTTTTCCGTACGCGTTCGGACTGGAATATGGCGCCGTTTCGCGAATGGGCGGGCTTCGTGGAGAAGTGTTGGCAAACGTCTCGAATGCCCAGGGAAGCGATCGACAGGCGGCCTACGCGTACCTGATGCCATGGGGCCACTACTTTACGCCGCGTGCCCTGTACCGGCTTCAGCAGGCAGGAATTGTAGCTCGTCTATCATTCGAGCCGTTCGAGGCCACGGTAGCAGGCGCGCGCCGGTCCTTTGAAAGAGGGACCATTGTCATCCCCGTTCAGCAGGCGGAGGTGGATTCGGAAACAGTCCACCGGCTTGTACGTGAAGCCAGAGTCGCCGACGGAGTTGAAATTGTGGCCGTGTCCAGCGGCCTCACCCCGGGCGGCCCCGACCTGGGCAGCCGCTCGGCCGCGACGCTCGAAAAGCCGAGCGTGGCCGTGCTCTCCGGGCCGGGGACGAGCAGCTATCGTGTCGGCGAGGCGTGGCATCTCCTCAGTGAGCGCATGCACATCCCTGTCTCGTTGATCGACAAGGACGGGCTCGCCCAACTCGACCTGGACCGTTACACTACAATCGTGGCTGGTGGTTTGTCGGAGATGGAAGAGGCCGACAAGGAGGCTCTGCTCGAATGGGTACGCGGCGGCGGTACGTTTATCGCCACAGGCCAGGCGGCCGGCTGGGCCTCGGAGAATGGTTTCCTGGAGGCCGAGCAGGACGAGCCCGAGCCCGACTCTACGCGCATTCCCTACGCCGATCAGGAGGCCACGACCGGCGCGCAGCAAATAAGCGGCGCCATCTTCGAGATTGACCTGGACACCACCCACCCGCTCGGCTTTGGCCACCCAAACCGCGTTGCCGTCTTCAAAACCAATACGCTCTTTTTTGAGAGCATCACGCCGGCCGGTAACGACGTAGGCGTCTACACCGACGAGCCTCTATTGAGCGGCTACATCTCCGGCGAGAACCTCGAGCGGCTGGCCGGAAAATCTGCCATCATGGCTGCGGAGCAGGGGGACGGCCACATCGTGGTGATGGACTTCGAGCCCGCCTTCCGCGCCTTCTGGTACGGTACGGACGGGTTGCTGCTGAACGCCGTGTTCTTCGGCGGTGTGTTTTGATTGAGTACGTGATTACCTGATGTGTAAGTGATGCACGTATAGATCTTCGAGCGGTTGCGCGTTTACTATCAGGGCGAATCCATGCAAGGTTCTCCCCACACGTAAACACGTACTCACGTAATCACGCGAAGCGTGCTCTACATTGAGGCAAAACGGTAACGCCTCCCCATGTTCGCTTTCCTCCAGTCGGATTCCCTCAAAATCGCCCTGCGCGATTCGTTCGAGAACGCACAAGGGCAATCCGCAGATAGTGCGGCTGTTGCGGACTTGCTGGCGAACGAGCCCGTCCTGGTCGAAGACTCAACGAGCGCCCTCCGCGAGGCCTACCTGCGCGCGAAGGAGTCCGACACCGTGGAGGTGGTATCGGGAGCGTTTGAAGGGGTGCTTGGAGGGATACAGAACGTGACGGGGTTCAGCAAGGAGATACTGATCAGCCTGATGTGGTCGGCGCTCGCCGTAGCCGTCATCTGGGCGATTCGCTTGCTGGTTTTGCGCCTGGTCTACCGTCGCAGTTCGATAGACGTACGAGCCCGTTACCAGTGGCGAAAGACGTCTGCCTACGTGGCCGTCTTTGTCGGCGCCTTTGTGTTTTTCAGGATCTGGGTGGGGGCGGTCGGCTCGCTGGCCACGTTCTTCGGCCTGCTGTCGGCCGGTATCGCCATTGCTCTGAAGGATCCGCTTACCAGTATTGCAGGGTGGCTGTTCATCGTGTGGAAGCGCCCGTTCGTCCCCGGCGACCGTATCACCATTCGCGGCCACACCGGTGATGTAATCGACCAGAGCGTTTTTGTGTTTACGCTGCTTGAGGTGGGCACGGAGTTCGCCGCGAGCCAATCCACCGGTCGGATTATCCACCTTCCGAACGGCTGGTTGTTCACGGACTCAGTGATCAACTTCACGCGCGGCTTCCCTTACGTCTGGAACGAGATCCCGGTGCTCGTTTCGTTCGAGAGCAACTGGCGGGCGGCCAAGCGGATCATGTTCGACATCGCCAACGAGCACGGCAATAAGCTCACTGAAGACGCCGAGCGAAAGCTCCGCCGCGAGGCGCAGGAGTTCCTCATCTTCTACTCCAAGCTCACGCCGACCGTCTACACGTCGGTGCGGGACTCCGGCGTAGAATTGACGATGCGCTACCTCGTGGAGCCCCGTCGCCGACGTGGAAGTGAACAGACGATTTGGGAGGCCATCCTCGACGGCTTCGCCCTACACGACGACATCGAATTCGCCTACCCAACGCGGCGCATCTTCCAAAACGCCATTGAGGGTAAACCCGGGGTGCTTCCTGGAGCGCAGCCTGGAGCGTCTGGTCTCACTGCCGTGCCTGAACCGCCGCCTTCCATCGAACCCGACGTGCAATGATCCAGCATTTTCTGCTGCTTCTGGCTGCTTTCGCCCTCGCTTGCCCATCGGTTTGCGCACAAGACGATCCAGCCGAGGCCATCCTGAACGTGCTTGCCGAGCGCCCGCACGATGTGTCTCTGGTCGTCTATTCGCTGGATGACCCGGAGGGTGGCCTCTACCACAATGCCGACGTGAAGCGGCCGTTGGCTTCGACTATTAAGATTCTGGTTCTTGCGGAGTATGCCAGGCGTGTAGAAGAAAGCGAGTTGGACCCGGAGGAGTTGGTCCCGCTGGATTCTGTGGAAGCCTACTTTTTCCATGGAACGGACGGCGGCGCACATGCAGCAGCGGTGACGGCATCAAGGGACGCGGGGCGTCTGGAGAACGACAAACTCACTCTGTCTGAAATCGCCGAGGCCATGATCCGCTTCAGCGACAACGCCGCCGCCGACTACCTGATCGTCCGTTTTGGCCGCGAGGCGATGGACGCGCTGCCGGAGCGCCTCGGCCTACGCTACGCCGATGGGCCGGTGCCCATCAGCGGGGTGTTTCTGAACTGGGATCAGCCCCACATCGAAGGCGAAAATCCATCCATCTACCCCGACCAGCCGGATGACCGGGCATGGATGTTCGCCCACGGCTTGCGCGCCAGCGAGAACTTCTCTGACGACATGGGTGAGTGGATGGAGGGGATGACCGCCCGGATGAGCTACGACGCACAGTCCGCCGCCGCCCTTTCGTTCCCGGCCGGATCCGCGCGCGAGTACGCCGGGTTGATGGCCAAGGCTTACCAGGGAGAATTGATCTCCGAGCAAGTTTCAGCGACCATGCTCACCTTTCTCGACTGGCCGATGGACAACCCCGGCGTCCCGCAGGGGTTCGATCAGTTGGCTACCCAAAGCGGATCGTTGGCGGGCATTCTTACATCAACCTACGTCGTGGATGCCAGAACTCAGAATGCTACCGGACGTGATCCTTCTGCCGCCGTGCTCGCGTTGTTTACGGAAGGGCTTCCGGGCCGGCGTGTTCGGTTCGTGGTCGAGCACAGCGGCGCATCAGCAGTTTGAGATGCGCCTGCTCGTTGATCCTGACTTCAGGGATATGGTGCGGCAGCGGTTGGGGGAGTAGCGGGTCAGCTATTCGCAAGTTCAGGGAAATGATCAAGCACGCCTGTGGTCTCCAGAGAGTCGAGTGTGGCCTGCGCACCTGCGTCGCCCTGTTCAGCGGCTGAGTAAACCTCTAAGACAAAAGTGAACGCAATGCCGGTGATTGTTGCCTCTGCTCCGCATGCGCCCATTCGGGCCATGTAATCTTCCAGGTCGCGTGCAGATTCGAGAATAACGTCCTCGTATCTCAAGAGTGTGACGCGCATGATGCACGCCTGTGGATGGCCTAGCTCCACGGCCAGTGTAATCCAGCGCTCGGATGCTTCCGGCTCCGTATGCCTCAACTTCACTGCCAGTTGAATAGCGGCGCTTGCATTTCCTCGTTCGGCAGCAGTCGTCAACAGCGACATGGCTCGTGTATAGTCGTCTAGCGCAGGGTTTCGGCGATCCTGATCGAAGAGTCGCCCGGCCTGCAGTAGCATCGCGTCCTGGTCCTCTGTGGCGAGTCTGTCCTCTAAGAGCGCGTCAAACCTACGCCTCCATCTACGGGCTTGGCCTGGAAGCACGCGAATTGGCAGAATGATGGTGCCCTCACTTCGCTGGATGTTTGGCTCAACCGCTCGTGGGGTTAGCTGGCCGCTCGCGTAGGTATCCGCGAGCATGGCCGTAGCCTCCAGATGGTCCTGTGCCGCTGCCGCGCGGAGTAGCTTCATGGCTTCTGAGGCATCGCGAGCTACCATCGCTGCTCGGGCCTGCTCGTAGGCTTCGTCAGGCGTCAGATCGGCTTCGGCGTCGCACGCGGCTAGACCAACGATCAGAAAGAAGCATAGAAAACCAGTACGCATGGATGGGTGCGTTGGGGAATAAGTAGTATCGGCCGCAATCTGCCCGGATTGAACTCAGACATCCTACATTCACCCGACGATGGAACGCCTCGTTCGTCGCGCCGTCCACTGTCTCCCTTGATCTTCTATGCACATGCGATCTTCCCTCCTCGTGTTGCTGCTTGTCGTAATGCCCGGCTGCTCGGCGCAGGAGGCCCAGCCCGCCATGAACCGCCTCTCCGAATCCAGCAGCCCATACCTCCTGATGCACGCCGACAACCCGGTGGATTGGTATCCGTGGGGCGAGGAGGCCTTCGAGGCCGCGCGCGCGCAGGACAAGCCCATTTTCCTCTCCATCGGCTATGCTACTTGCCACTGGTGCCCCGTGATGGCGC